>JAPUEP010000136.1 GCA_027492515.1 Hyphomonadaceae bacterium | reverse complement strand
GCCCCCCAGGTTCACCAAATCCAAACCTTGGTTTAAGCCGCCTACCACGCAAGACCCCGCTTAATCGCAATCAATAAAAATAGGCACAATTAAAACGGGTCGTGATTTTCATCACGACCCACGAGGCAGCCTCTAATTTGGGGGAGGGGGGAGGAAGCACCAAGTTTAAAAAACTTAAGTGATAACACCGAGGCACCGTGTTATGTTTATAATTTAGGAACTAAATGTGGCAAAACAAGGGTAATAGCTTTAAACATTTTTAATTTTCACACCCTTGAAAATTACGAATTACGAATTACGAATTACGAATTACGAATTACGAATTACGAATTTTTAAAGCCTTTAAACTTTGTTTCAAGGCTTTTTAAAAATAAAGTCATAGAAAAATAAAAACCACGCTTTTTATTTTTTTATGTCCGCTTGAAACCAAGTAGCCGAGTGAGCGGCGAAGCCGTGAGGGTGGCTACTTGATTACTATTTTTTCCAATCAACCGCTTGATCAATCAAATATTGCCTAAAAGCAGCAATACGTTTTGAACGGCGTAAATCGGCGGGATAGATAAAGAATACATCCAAATCAGGGCCAGGGTTTTCAGGCAATAGGCGCACTAAATTCGGTTGCATTGCCGCTAAATAATCAGGCAAGCCACCAATTCCAAGACCTGCGGCAACCGAAGTTACCAATGCTGTTATATTATTAATTGAAAGCCCTGCAACACGTGGCTTTTGACCATCACGCCCCAATGTAAGCGCAAAGTCCAAAACCCGCATTTCATCAGATTCTTTTGCACCATAGGCAATTATACGATGATTATCGAGGTCTTGAACACGTGTTGGTTGCCCATTTTCGGCAACATATTCACGCGATGCATAAAGCGAGGTTTTAACCGAAAATAATTTGCGCTGAATTAAATCGGCGTGGGTTGCCTGCCACAATCTTACGGCGCATTCGGCCTCTAAGGTTGTTAAATCAAGCTCCCTATCATCAAGAATAAGGCGCAAAGTAACATCAGGATATTCATCCATAAAACCGCCCATACGCGGTGCAAGCCATGTTGAACCAAAACCAACAGGTGCGGTAATCAAAAGCTCCCCCTGTGGGCGCTCGCGTGCATCTTTTAGGTTGGATTCAGCCACCGCCGCAATTGTTGCCATTTGCAATGTTGATTGTTGAAGAACTTTCCCTGGGCCAGTTAAAATAAGGCCGCGCGCGTGGCGATGAAAAAGCGGAACGCCCAAATCATCTTCAAGCGCCGCAATTTGGCGTGAAACCGCCGATTGCGAAAGCCCAACCTTCTCTGCTGCTGCAGTTAAAGAACCTGTTTCGGCAGCGGCGTGAAATGTGCGTAATTTGTCCCAATCAATCATGCGCCATCCCCCGCTAAAAATCTTTCGGCATCTAATGCCGCCATACAGCCCATCCCCGCCGCAGTTACTGCTTGGCGATAATGTTCATCGGTTACATCGCCACATGCAAATACACCCGCAACATTGGTTTTAGTTGTGCCTGCTTCAACAATTAAATAACCATTATCTTTCATTGCCAATTGGCCTTTGAAAATTTCGGTTGATGGGGCATGACCAATGGCAACAAAAACGCCATCACATGAAACTTTTGAAGTTTCACCAGTTTTGACATTTTTCAAACGAACACCTGTAACGCCCGGAATTTCACCTTCGGCAAGAATTTCATCAATCGCACTATCCCAAATGATTTCAATTTTTGGATTGGCAAAAACGCGGTTTTGCATAATTTTTTCGGCACGAAATTCATTACGGCGGTGAACCAATGTAACTTTGCTGGCAAAATTGGTAAGGAAAAGTGCTTCTTCAACTGCGGTATTGCCGCCGCCAACCACAACAACCTCTTTGCCACGATAAAAGAAACCATCACAAGTTGCACAGGCCGAAACCCCAAAACCCATCAAAGATTTTTCTTCAGGCAAGCCAAGCCATTTTGCCTGCGCACCTGTTGAGACGATCACACTATCTGCGGTGTAAATTGTGCCGCTATCGCCCACTGCGGTGAATGGGCGTTTTGAAAAATCAACCGATAAAATCCAATCGGAAATAACATTTGTACCCATACGCAATGCTTGGGATTTCATTTGTTCCATAAGCCATGGGCCTTGAATTTCGTGTTCAAAACCTGGGTAATTTTCAACTTCTGTGGTGATAGTTAATTGACCGCCTGGTTGCGGCCCTTCAACCAAAATAGGTTCATTCATTGCGCGCGCCGCATAGATTGCCGCCGTATAACCCGCAGGACCTGAACCAATAATAAGAACTTTTGTGTGTTTTGTTTCTGACACCTTAAATACCCTTGCTTTTTTGCATAGCTGTATAGATATAACGATTTATTTGTTTTGCCAAAGCGCAATAATGTTTTTTGCGATTAAATCCACTGAATTTATTTTGTCATAAGTGAATTTTAGCACATTTTTATCAAACCAACGCGCCGCACCCGCATCAATAAAGCTATTATGAAGCCTATCAAATTTTTTTGAGCCGCCTTGTAATTTGATTAAATTAATCGGAAGCCCAAAAAATGCGCAATCGGAAAGCATATTGGCACTATCTTCGGTTACAAGTGCAATATCGGAACTTGCAAGCCATGCAAGATATGGATTTGGCCCATCTTTTTGCACATTTTCAAAAAATTCATGATTATTTTCTTGCGCAAAATTTCGAAATTCTTGACAAATTTCACTGGGCGTGCGCCTTGAAACCGTGATAAAAAATACGCGATTTGTATTTTGTAATGCGCGCATATTTTCAATTATTTGTTTTGCGCGCTCTTGTGTGAATTTGTGGGTTTTTGAATTTCCGCCCAAGATTACAAGAATTTTTTCGCGGGTTTCATATAAATATTTTGGGAATTTTTCTAATTCTTCTTTGATTTGTTTTTCCGAATACCAAACCAAACCACCCAAGGTTTCAAATACATTTTCACCTTTTACATTGTCATGCTTTGGGGCGATTATTGCATCAAATAGATTGCATGGAACTTTTGGATCTTGAATTTGAACCACAAACGCGCCGCGTTTTTTTGCAATTATTGAATATGGAATTGCGCGGCGACCATTACCAACCCAAATATCAGGAAGATTATTTAAAATATCGCGCTGTTCCTTTGGCAAAGCATTGATTGGATTGGGCCATAAAAGCGGTGGCAAAAACACTTGGGGCGCTTTTGGATTTAGTCTTTTGGTTTCAACTATTGCGCCAATTTGATTAGCAATAGCCCCCGCAAGCGCTTGGGCTTGGCGTTCAATTCCTGCACGTCCATCGGAAATTGCAAAGATTTTTGGTTGGCTGCCCATCAACCCCTTCCGTCACGGGCTATGCCCGCGCCACCTTCCCCAATAATGGGGAAGGAGAAATTAAATCCACGCAACATCCAAAATTTCAAGGCTTTTGATGCCAGATGGGGTGGTAACTTCAACCACGTCGCCGCTTTCTTTGCCAATCATGGCGCGCGCAATCGGGCTTGCGATAGAGATTTTGCCAAGCTTAACATCAGCTTCATCTTCGCCCACGATTTTATAAGTGTTTTCTTCTTCTGTATCTTCATCAAGAACTTTTACAGTTGCGCCAAATTTAATTGTGCTTCCTGATAGGGCTTTAATATCGATAATTTGACCACGCGCGATTTTATCTTCAAGCTCAAGAATGCGGCCTTCAATAAAGCTTTGACGTTCTTTTGCAGAATGATATTCCGCATTTTCCGATAAATCACCATGCGAACGCGCTTCGGCAATTGCCGCGATAATATTTGGGCGTTCAACAGTTTTTAATTTTTTCAATTCTGCGTCAATTGCGGCAAAGCCTTCCGCAGTCATAGGTATTTTTTCCATTTTGGATTTCCATTAAAGATGAATAAAGTGGTACTAAACTTGGTTTTGTCAAGCATAAGCCTGCAGTGGCTTCACTTGCATATCGGTTTCTTTCGCAGATTTTATTGCACGAATTGCGGCGCGCGCACCCGCGATTGTTGTGTAATAAGAAACCTGCTGCATTAATGCCGAGCGACGGATTGAGAAACTGTCCGCCAAAGATTGCGAACCTTCTGTTGTATTGATAACCATTTGAATCTTATTATCAATTATAGAATCAACAATATGCGGACGCCCTTCAAGAACCTTATTAATCCTTGTGGCTTTAACGCCATTTTGTTCAAGAATTTTTTGTGTTCCTTCGGTTGCAACAATATCAAAGCCTTGGGCGATATAGTCACGACCTAATTCTACGACATGGTCTTTATCGGCATCTTTTACCGAAATAAATACAGTGCCGCCCTTTGGAAGCACCATTCCAGCGCCCAATTGCGATTTCAAAAACGCCTGTGCAAAGTCTTTATCAAGGCCCATAACTTCGCCAGTTGATTTCATTTCTGGCCCTAAAATTGGGTCAACGCCTGCAAATCTTGCGAATGGGAATACGGCTTCTTTAACCGCGACATGATCTAATTTTTTAGATTTTAGATTAAATGTGCTTAGTTTTTCACCCGCCTGAAGTTTTGCCGCAATCCCCGCAATTGGAATGTTCACAGCTTTGGCAACAAATGGCGCGGTTCGTGATGCACGCGGATTGGCCTCTAATACATAAATATCATCACCTTGAACCGCAAATTGCACGTTCATAAGGCCTTTAACCTTAAGCGCTTTGGCAAGTTTGATGGTTTGGGTTTCAATTTCTTTTACGATTTTTTCGCTTAAAGAATATGGCGGCAACGCGCATGCACTATCACCAGAGTGGATACCCGCTTCTTCAATATGCTCCATAATGCCGGCAACAAAAACATCGTCACCATCGCATAAAGCATCAACATCAACTTCGATTGCGCTTTTTAGATATTGGTCAATCAAAACGGGATTATCGCCTGAGACAATCACAGCCTCACGGACATAGCGTTTTAATTGCGTGTCATTATGCACAATTTCCATTGCACGACCGCCAAGCACATAAGAAGGGCGAACAACGATTGGATAACCAACTTGATTTGCGCCTTTTAATGCTTCTTCTTCGGTGCGGGCAATTGCATTGCGCGGCTGAACCATATCAATTGCATGAAGCAATTGTTGGAAACGTTCGCGGTCTTCGGCAATGTCGATTGAATCAACAGATGTGCCAAGAATTGGAATGCCCGCTTGTTCAAGTGGGTGGGCAAGTTTAAGTGGGGTTTGACCGCCGAACTGCACGATAACACCCAATAATTCGCCATTTTCTTGCTCTTTGCGGATGATTTCAATTACATCTTCTTCGGTCAATGGTTCGAAATACAATCTATCCGATGTATCATAATCAGTTGAAACCGTTTCAGGGTTGCAATTAATCATAATGCTTTCATAGCCCATTTCTTCACATGCAAAAGCAGCGTGGCAGCAGCAATAATCAAACTCAATACCTTGACCAATACGGTTTGGCCCACCGCCAAGGATTACAACTTTTTTGCGATTTGATGGTTGCGCTTCGCAATCTACTTTACCGTTTGAAATCGCTTCATAGCTTGAATACATATAAGGCGTTGTGGCGCGGAATTCGGCGGCGCATGTGTCGATGCGTTTATAGCTTGGGGTTACACCTGCATCGCGGCGCAATTTTGCAACTTCGGCGGCAGTTTTTCCAACGATATTGGCGATTTGTTTGTCACTAAAGCCGTTTGATTTTACAAAGCGCCAATCTTCGGCACATTCAGGAAGGCCATGGGCTTTAAGGCCATTTTCAATTTGAATGACTTTTTCAATTTCACGCAAGAACCATGGGTCAATTTTTGAAACATTATGAATCTGTTCAACACTAAAGCCCATACGGAATGCTTGACCAACGCGTAAAATACGGCTGGCTTTTGGTTTTGCCAATGCTGCCAAAAGCTCGTCTTTGTCATCATATTCATTGACTTCATCAAGGCCATTATAGCCAGTTTCAAGCGAACGTAGCGCTTTTCCAAGGCTTTCGTTAAATGTGCGCCCAATTGCCATTGCCTCACCCACTGATTTCATTTGGGTGGTCAATGTACTGTCTGCGCCTTTATATTTTTCGAAGGCAAAACGTGGAATTTTTGTTACTATATAATCAATTGTCGGCTCGAATGATGCCGGCATTGCACCGCCTGTGATGTCATTGGCGATTTCATCCAAAGTGTAACCAATGGCAAGTTTTGCGGCAACTTTGGCGATTGGGAAGCCTGTTGCTTTTGATGCCAATGCAGATGAACGCGACACGCGCGGGTTCATTTCAATCACAGTCATACGCCCAGTTTTTGGGTCAAGTGCGAATTGAACGTTCGAACCACCAGTTTCAACGCCGATTTCACGCAAAACCGCAATCGATGCATCACGCATTCTTTGATATTCTTTATCCGTCAAAGTAAGCTCAGGCGCAACAGTTATTGAATCGCCAGTATGCACGCCCATTGGGTCAAAGTTTTCAATTGAACAGATGATGATGCAATTGTCGTTTTTATCGCGCACCACCTCCATCTCATATTCTTTCCAGCCAAGAACGCTTTCTTCAACCAAAATTTCGGTGGTTGGCGATGCATCAAGGCCAAGCGCGCAGATTTCGCGGAATTCTTTTTCATTATAGGCAATACCACCACCCGTTCCGCCCAAGGTAAATGAAGGGCGAATAATCGCAGGAAGGCCAACTTTTTTAAGCGCCTCTTCGGCCTGTGCCAAAGTATTGGCAACATAAGATTGCGGGCTTTCAAGGCCGATTTTATCCATTGCATCGCGGAATAATTGGCGATCTTCGGCTTTGTTAATCGCCTCTGGCTTTGCGCCAATCATTTCAACATTATATTTTGTTAAAACCCCGCTTTCATGCAAAGAAAGCGCGCAATTAAGCGCGGTTTGACCACCCATTGTTGGCAATATTGCATCTGGGCGCTCTTTGGCGATGATTTTTTCAACAACTGCGGGTGTAATTGGTTCGATATAGGTTGCATCCGCCAAATTCGGGTCGGTCATAATTGTTGCGGGATTGGAATTGACCAAAATCACGCGATAGCCTTCTTCCTTAAGGGCTTTAATCGCTTGAACGCCCGAATAATCAAATTCACATGCTTGACCAATAATGATTGGCCCCGCCCCGATTATAAGGATTGATTTAATATCCGTGCGCTTTGGCATTTTGCTTTTCCAATATTTTAATGTGTATATATGTTTGTCTATATCGCAAAAAAGCCCCCGCACCGAAGATTCGATACGTGGGGCCTTTGAAGGCACTGGCCTATAATGCCAATACGCGAACTAATCAAGTTTTTTTGGCAAGAAAAAAATTATTTTCCTGTTGTGATTAATTTTGCCAAATCTTCGATGGTTTTTTCAAGATAATCAACATCATCCCCCTCTGCCATCAAGCGAACCAATGGTTCGGTGCCGGATGTGCGAACAACAAGGCGTGCGCCATTTTCTTCAAGTGATTTTTTGACCTCTTCAACCTGTTTGGCAATTTCTTTATTGGCAAGCGGTGAAGTGCCGTTATAGCGAATATTTTTCTTAATTTGTGGCGCAGGTTTAAAGCAATTAAGAATCTCTGATGCTTTTTTACCCTTATGGCTCATGGCACCAAGAACCAATAATGCAGAAATAAGGCCATCACCCGTTGTTGCATAATCAAGGGAAACAATATGGCCCGATTGTTCGCCGCCAAGGTTGCAGCCTTTTTCACGCATCGCAGATACAACCTGTCTGTCGCCAACATCGGTGCGGATTAATTCAACGCCAATTGATTTAAGGAATTTTTCAAGCCCAAGGTTTGACATAATGGTGGTAACAACCGCACCGCCCTTTAATGTGCCTTGATCAACCATATCGCGGGCAATTGCGGCGATGATTTGGTCGCCGTCAATTTCATTGCCTTGGTCATCAATGATTGCAATCCTGTCGGCATCGCCATCAAGGCCAATACCAATATCGGCACGTCTTTCCAAAACTTTGCGCTTTAAAAGGCCAAGGTCGGTTGAGCCGCAGCCATCATTAATATTCATACCATTTGGTTCAACCGCAATTTCAACAACTTCGGCGCCCAATTCACGCAAAGCCCAAGGCGCAGTTTTATAGGCCGCACCATTGGCGCAATCGACAACAACGCGCATTCCATCAAGGCGCGCGCCGCGTGGAAACGCAAATTTTGCAAATTCAACATAACGACCGCGTGCATCTTCAAAACTTTTAACCTGCCCAATTTGATGCGGCGGGGAGCGTTTGATAGCATCAGGATTTTCAAGAAGCTTTTCAATTTCTAATTCTTGCTCATCGCTTAGTTTAAAGCCATCAGGGCCGAATAATTTAATACCATTATCGGCAAAGCCATTATGCGATGCCGAAATCATAACACCCAAATCTGCGCGTAATGAACGGGTCAAAATACCCACCGCAGGGGTTGGAACTGGGCCAATAATGCGAACTTCCATACCAACAGCGGCAAAGCCAGAAACAAGGGCAAATTCCAACATATAGCCCGAACGGCGCGTATCTTTACCAATAATTACAAGATTGCTTTGGTTTTGGCGCTTAAAATAAGTTCCCGCCGCCATGCCAAGATGCAACGCAGTCTCTGCCGTCATAGGCCATTTATTTGCTTCACCACGAATGCCATCTGTTCCAAAAAAACGCTTTTTCAATCTACCGCTCCGATATTCAAGAAAACGCCTAATAGCAAAAAACAATTTATATACACTGAACAAATATTTTCAGAGTGTGACATTATATGAAAATTTGCCATAGCAAATTTTGCTCTTCAACTAATCCGAAAAGTCTTCAACTTTTCGGGTATCATCGTTTGAAAATTTGCCAAAACAAATTTTGCTCTTCAGCTTATCGCAAAAGTCTTCAACTTTTGCGGCATCATCGCGTTGCACAAAATAAGTTGGGGTTAAATGTAATTCCCGCGTCTTAAGGGTTTTGATATATTTTTTATTCGTTCATTTATCAAAGCTTCAATAGAGTTTCCAATATCATTTAAATTCCATTGGATTTCGTGATTTGTGAAGCGCATTATTTTAAACCCAAGGCTTTCTAAATATTCTTGGCGAATTTTATCGGTTTGCGAATATTTATGATGTTCCCCATCAAGTTCAATAATTAGCCAAATTTGGCGACAACAAAAATCAACAACATATTTTCCAATTGGTTCTTGACGATGAAATCGCACCCAAAAATTCCCACGCCGCAACCGCCCCCAAAGCCTTATTTCCCATGGGGTCATATTCTTTCTTAAAGTTTTCGCAAACTCAATAGACATAAATGTTCTATATATGTTCTAATAGATTTTGTAAACACACTTAATTCCTTCCCTTGAGGGAAGGTGGCTTTTTGCCAAAGGCAAAAAGACGGAAGGGTGGTTGCGACCTTGCAGGTTATAGCGGCGTTAGTTTATGCCAAAACATCCACCCTTCAGTCACGCAAGCGTGACAGCTTCCCTCAAGGGAAGCAATTAGGAAGTTACCCGCTTCGCAAGCTAGATATTCATCGCCTCGAAATTTTTTGGATATTTTTCCAAAATGGTTTTGCGCATCATGTTTGCAAGGAAACCTGAAAACGCCTCGCCATGTGTGAATAAAGTGCCATTTCCTGCGGGGGCAAGGCGAAAATAATGAACGCCATCAAAAATCCCAGGGATAAAAAATTTCCCCTTCCATGCGAACATTTTATTTTCTTCTAAAATCATGACTTTAGGGTCAAACCGCATAATCCGCCCCGAATTATCAGGATTGCGAACATGAATATCAAGTTTAGCACCTTTTTCCTGTTTGCCTTTGATTTTTAAAACAAACGGATTCCATTCAGAATATTTGTCAAAATCCATCAAAACTGCCCAAATTTTTTCAGGCGGTGCGGATATAAAAAGCTCAGTTTCTATGCGTATCATGATAGTGAATTGTGACTTAGATTGTTAATGGCGTCAACCTTAATTGGATACGCAAATCTTATTTAATTAAATTTGAAACTCATATTGAAAGTATAATTTGATGGAATGAATACGCATTCTTTTTTAGCAGGTGTAAACTTTATTGATTTTACAATGCCCAATATTGAAGGATCGTTAAAGGTAGGGCTAGAAAATTTAGTTATTTTCGCATCTGTAACATTACCATCTTTGTCAATATCTACAAAAATAGTTACAGAGCCATCAAGATGTCTCTTTTCTGCTTCTTTTGGATAGATTTTAGTGGGGGGAATATTTTTAATTGGCTTAGCGTTCTGATTTGGCGTTTCACAATCTAGGGCGTTTGCAATTCCGCTAAAAGTAAAAGCAGTAATAAATACAATCATCGAACCAATTAATTTCATGATAATCCCCATAAATATTAGATAAGTATAGATTATAAATATTTATTTTACAATTCCAATTCTGGATTATCTTTACTTGGTTTGGCATTTACTGGTAAATGGCAAGTAATTGTAAGTGTATCAGGGGTTTTTGAGCCCATGGCAATCCAGCCGCCGTGTAATTCAACGAATTTTTTTACCAATACCAAGCCAAGGCCGCCATGGCGTGAGCCTTCGGTAAAGGCATCAAATTCTAATGGTGCGCTTAATGGGTCAAGATTGTGATTTGGCGCAGTTATATAAAGCCTTATTGTTTCGGCAAAACGTTTTGCGCCAATTTCAATATTATCACCAGCCTGAATATTGCGCATAGCATTATGAAGAAGGTTAAACATAATTTGGCGAATTTTCTTATCATCGGCACGGATAATTCCGCCGTCATTTTCGCCAATATTAATGTGAATTTGCGAATGCGATAATTTGCTTCCTGCTATTTCTTGGGATTGTTGAAGAACATCTCTAATATCAACATCACCCAAATCAAGAGGGGCATGGCCTGCATCAATTGTTGCTAAATCAAGCAGGTCGGAAATCATTTTTTTCAATTGCTCACCAGCTTCGGAAACTACGCCCAAATACTCACTTTGCAGCGGGCTTAATTCACCGCCAATCCCCGTAAGCAATACATCAGTATAGCCAGTGATGGTGGTAAGTGGCGTGCGCAATTGATATGAAACTTTTTCCAAGAATTCGGTTTTTAATTTATCAGCTTCACCAAGTGCCAAGGCTTTTTCACGCAAAACACTTGCAATGCGGTTTTGTGCAGTAATGTCATGGAATGCAACCATTGTTGCGCCATCTGGAAGCGGCCTTGTAAGCCAAGCAAGTGTGTTTTGATTGCGAAGGTTTATCTGCCCCGATGTTTCGCGGCGACCACTTGGGGTTGGGTCGCAAATACGGGCGAATAAATCATTCCAAAATTCTTCATCGGCATATAATTTATTGGCACGGCGTGAAAATTCGCCAAATTCCGGTCTTGGTTCGGCAAAATCATTTTCCAAATCCCAAATCTGAACAAAGGCGCGGTTCGCAAGTGTAAGGCGGCCATCGGATGCAAAAACCGCAACCCCTTCTTGAAGTCTATCAAGCGTTGCGCGTGATACTTCGATTTGGGTTTTAAATTGCGCCTGCAGGGATGTGTTGTCAGAAATATCTTCGAATAGGGTTAAAAGGCCGCCCGTTGGTTGCCTTTGGCGCATTACACGCAAAATGCGCCCATTTGGCAATGTCCATGTTTCATCGGGTATTGATGTTGTGGCTTGGTAAAATGCAATCTGTTCATTGCGCCATTCAGAATAATTTCTTTGAAGCGGAAGCCATGATTTGGCGCGTAATTTATCCAAAACTTCTTCATTTGTCGGACGCTCATCAAGCCATGATGCATCAAGCCCCCAAAGTTTTGCAAATGCACTATTATAAGTCTGCAATTGCCTTTGCGCGTCATAAACCGCAACCGCATCATTAAGGTGGTTTAGGGTTTCAACATGGGCTTTGGCTTCGCGTTTTAATATATCTTGGGTGTTGATTTCTTCGGAAATATCAATGGCAATGCCAATTGTTCCATCAAAGGCAGGGGCGGTAAGAATTCTAAGATTTTTTCTTTGCCCATCAATTGAAACGGCGCGTGTATCAACAAGGCTTTGACCTTTGAGCGCGGATATTGCCTCTATCTGTGCCTTGGCATCAAGGCGCATGTTTTCTTCGATGGCTTGATCAAGGTTTTTGGCCTCTACGGCTTTTAAAAATGCCTCATTGGCCCAAGATAAATGACCATCGGAATCAGTTTTCCAAATTGGCGTATAAATGCCATCGGTTGCCCTTAGGCCAAAATTGGCGGGGGCATTGCGCATTAATAGACATGCATTTGCGCCAAAAGTGAAACCATTAATTTCAAGACCTTTTGATAACCATGTGAAATTTGTACCATTATTGCGAAGCTCTTTAATCTTATCAATTAATTGCGCATCATTTTGTGTAAGGTTTTGAACAATATTTTCTTTATCGGAATTTAGCTTAAGCAAAATTTCGTTTTGCGCATTAATATCGCCAACAAGTTCAAAATTCCCACTTAAATCATCATTATCATCGTCTTCATGCCACATAATGGCGATAAGACCTGAATTATTGAAAATAATATCTTCGTATTTTTTCGGTGCTTCTGTGATGTTTTTTTTGTCATTTTGGTTATCAACATCAAAAATATGACGCAGCAAAAAACCAAAAGATGCGCCAAGCAATGTCGCAAAAGCGATTAAAACATAGTCAGCACTGATAATATAAAGGGAAATCATGTTCTTAATAATGGACGGTTTAATTATATTTCTCAAGCATGATTGTGGTTAATAAAACAAAAACCCCCCTGCTAAAAAAGCCCGAAACAAATTTCGGGCTTTTTAAAAAACAAATAATAAAGTCAACAAATTTCAAAAACCACGCTTTTTGAAATTTGTTGTCCGCTTAAACTAACTTGCTAAGTGAGGCCGCAAGGCCGAGGGCGGCAAGTTAAATTAATACCTATAATGATCCGCCTTAAACGGCCCGCTTACAGGAACATCAATATATTTTGCCTGATCATCAGAAAGAACAGTCAAAGTTGCGCCAACTTTTTCAAGGTGAAGGCGGGCAACTTTTTCATCCAATGCTTTTGGCAATACATAAACTTTGTTTTCATATGAAGATAAATTGGTATGCAATTCAATTTGCGCCAAAGTTTGGTTTGTAAATGATGCCGACATAACGAAAGATGGGTGACCAGTGGCATTACCAAGATTTACAAGGCGACCTTCAGAAAGA
>JAPUEP010000135.1:6740-13196 GCA_027492515.1 Hyphomonadaceae bacterium | reverse complement strand
GCTTCGCAATCCGCGAAGGCGGCCGTACAGTTGGCGCAGGCGTTGTTGCTGGCGTAATTGAGTAATCAAAAGCCCGCCCGAGGCGCTTCGCGCCTCACTTAGGCTTTTGGATTCAAGCGGACATAAAAAATCAAAAAGCGTCGTTTTTGATTTTTAATGACATATCATTTTAGAAAAACCCCCAAGAAATCTTGGGGGTTTTTGTTATTTATTTCTTTTTGTTTGGGTGCATCAAGTTTGACATTTGATCTGTCGGCGTGATTGAAATTGTTTTTTGAACAGATTTTTCAGCTTTGGGTTTGCGGATTTCTTTGTTTGATTTTTTTTGACTTTTGGCCATTGGTAAACTCCTTGGCCGCATTACTGGCTATGTTTATAAAAACACGCTGCGCGCTTGCGCACCCTAAGTCAAATCAATTCGCATTAACAAACTTTAGAATTTTAACCAAACAAGCATTTGGATTGCCCATTACTTCTTTATCCTTAAAGCGCACAACATCATAACCGCCATCGGCAAAATATTGATTACGCTCTTCATCTTTTGCACGCTCTTGATTGGTTGGATTATCAACTTCAACAATAAGGGCGCGCTCATAACAAACAAAATCGGCATAATAGCCAACATCATCACGCGCATGTTGAATTTTTTCTTGCCGCAAAAACTTCACCCCAAGAATCTTATCCTTAATCATAGACCACATCTTAAACTCAGCCTTAGTAGGCTGATTACGCATATTGCGCTTACGTGCTTCTAGGGTTGCATCATCTGCTCTTTTTGGTGCTTTTCTCATGGGGTAGGGGATAAACTAAAACTCTTTATTATAAAAGGACTAAACCCATCAATCTATACAGCCAAGGTGTTGACATCCGAATCTTACCCCGCTATAGACCGCGGACTTGCTTGAACTGGCTGTGAGTTGTTTGACAATTCAGACGCGTTTATAGGGCAAAAACTAGGGTTGGGGTCGCCGATAATGACTTCATTGGCAATCGCCAGTAGATTTTTAAACTCGCAATAGCGAATTGGTTATCTACACCTGTTTTTCTTATGAATGCTTTTCAGTTAGGCCGTGCGACTTTCGGGTTTGCGCGGTTTTTGTTTTGGTTTCAACACGTTGTAATCAAAACTTCAGTTTTAAGTTAAAGAGTTTTCGTGCGGCGGCGCCAAATGGGTTAAACCAAAAGGCTTCGCCGATTTGTTGTTTGAAAGCGAACCATAGTGGTTCGCATTATTGAGGGTGAAAATGGCGCAACAAACCATTCGCATCAAATTGAGGGCATTTGATCACCGCGCATTAGATACTAGTGCAAAAGAGATCATCTCGACCGCAAAGCGCACAGGCGCAGACGTACGTGGACCAATTCCATTGCCAACACGTATCGAGCGTTTTACCGTAAACCGTTCGCCACACGTTGATAAAAAATCGCGCGAACAGTTTGAAATTCGCACACATAAACGTGTTTTAGACATCGTTGATCCAACTCCGCAAACTGTTGATGCTCTTATGAAGCTTGACCTTGCGGCTGGCGTTGACGTTGAGATTAAGATCTAAGGATATAGTCGATGCGTACCGGTGTAATTGCTAAGAAAATCGGAATGACACGCGTGTTTGCCGCTGATGGCGCTCACGTTCCTGTTACCGTACTCGCGCTTGAAGGCTGCCAAGTTGTTGCCCAGCGTACAGAAGAAAAAGATGGCTATACTGCTGTTCAGCTTGGTGCTGGCACACGTAAAGCGAAAAACGTTGCTAAACCGCAACGCGGCCATTTTGCAAAAGCTTCTGTCGAGCCTAAAGCTAAATTAAAAGAATTCCGCGTATCTCCTGAAAATTTGGTTGAGGTTGGTGCGGAAATTGCTGCTGATCACTTCGTATCAGGTCAAAAAGTTGACGTTGCTGCTATCACAATCGGTCATGGTTTCACAGGCGCTATGAAGCGTTGGAACTTTGGCGGTTTGCGTGCAACTCACGGCGTATCATTGTCGCACCGTTCACACGGTTCAACTGGTCAACGCCAAGACCCTGGTAAAGTTTTCAAAGGCAAAAAAATGGCTGGTCACTATGGCACTGAACGTGTGACTGTTCAAAACCTTGAAATCCTACGTACTGATGTAGAGCGTGGTTTAATCCTTGTTAAAGGTGCAACCCCTGGCGCAGAAGGTACTTGGGTTGAAGTTCGTGATGCAGTTAAAAAAGCACTTCCTGCGGAAGCGCCAAAACCTGCTTCTATTAAATCAAATGCTGCACCTGTTGCTGCTGCTGTTGAAGCGGCACCTGCGGTTGAAGCAAGCGAAGAGGGTCAAGCATAATGAAACTCGACGTAATCAAATTAGATGGTGGCAAAGCGGGTTCGGTTGAACTTAATGATGCTATCTTCGGCTTAACGCCGCGCAAAGACGTGCTTTATCGCGTTGTTCGTTGGCAGCAAGCTAAGCGTCGCGCTGGTACTCATGACACACAAAATCGTGGTGAAGTATCGCGTTCTCACTCAAAATTCGGCAAGCAAAAAGGCTCTGGCGGTGCACGTCACGGTTCTAAAAATGCGCCTATCTTTGTTGGTGGTGGTGTTGCACATGGTCCGCATCCGCGTTCTTATGAGCACAGCCTTAACAAAAAATTCCGCGCATTGGGCTTGAAAATGGCTTTATCTGCAAAAGCACAAGCTGGTTCTTTGGTGGTTTTGGAAAATGCTTCTTTGGCATCACCAAAAACTAAAGATCTTGTATCTGCTTTTGAAAAATTGGGCCTAACAAACGCAATCATTTTTGGCGGCGCAGAAGTTGATGCAAACTTTGCATTAGCGGCACGTAACATCATTAATATTGATGTTCTTCCGTCTGCCGGTCTTAATGTTGAGGGTATTCTTAAACGCAAAACTTTGGTTCTTACTAAAGATGCAATTGATGCAGTGAATGCACGTTTCGCAAGCGAAACTCCTGCTGCTGTTGAAGAAGCTCCAGCTAAAAAGCCTGCTGCTAAAAAAACTGCTGCTAAAAAAGCTGATAAGGAGGCGTAATCATGACATTAGAAGTTCGTCATTACGACACAATCTTGGCACCAGTTATCACAGAAAAAGCAACTATGCTTTCTGAAAATAACCAAGTGGTTTTCCAAGTTCCTTTGACAGCTACTAAACCAGAAATCAAAGCTGCTATTGAAGCTTTGTTTAAAGTGAAAGTGAAAGCTGTGAACACTATCCGTGTTGAAGGCAAAACAAAACGTTTCCGTGGTAAACTCGGCAAACGCGTTGACTTCAAAAAAGCCATTGTTACCTTAAATGAAGGTGACACAATCGACATTTCAACCGGTCTATAGGAGTAGGGAACTATGGCACTAAAGACCTTTAAACCAACTTCGGAAGGCCGTCGCCAATTGGTGATCGTTGACCGTAAAGACCTTTACAAAGGCAAGCCAGTTAAGGCATTGACTGAAGGTTTAACTAAATCTGGTGGTCGTAACAATATGGGTCGCGTTACTGCGTTCCGTAAAGGTGGCGGTCATAAACGTACTTATCGTATTATCGACTTTAAACGTCGTAAATGGGATATGCCAGCTACAGTTGAGCGTTTGGAATATGACCCTAACCGTACTGCTTTCATCGCTTTGATTAAATATCAAGACGAAACATTGTCTTATATCGTTGCACCTCAACGCTTAAACGTTGGCGATACTGTTATCGCGGGCGAAAAAGTTGACGTGAAACCAGGCAATGCAATGCCTTTGAAATCAATTCCAGTGGGCACAATCATCCACAATATTGAAATGAAACCAATGAAAGGTGCACAAATTGCACGTTCTGCTGGTTGCTATGTTCAATTGGTTGGTCGTGACCAAGGTTATGCACAAATTCGTTTGTCATCAGGTGAGCTTCGCTTGGTTCCAGATGGTTGCATGGCTTCAATCGGCGCGGTTTCTAACCCTGACAAAATGAATGAAAACTTGGGTAAAGCTGGTCGCAACCGTTGGAAAGGCGTTCGCCCTTCTGTACGTGGTGTGGCAATGAACCCAGTAGATCACCCGCACGGTGGTGGTGAAGGTCGTACCTCTGGTGGTCGCCATCCTACTACTCCTTGGGGTCAGAAAACTCGCGGTCCTAAAACCCGTAACAATAAGTCGACTGATCGCTTAATCGTTCGTCGTCGCCATCAGAAGAAAGCCTAATTAGATGCCTCGTTCAGTATGGAAAGGTCCTTTTGTTGATGGCTACCTTCTTGCAAAGGCAGAGAAGGCGGCTTCATCACCACGTCGTGAGGCGATCAAAACTTGGTCGCGTCGTTCAACTATTTTGCCACAATTCATTGGCTTAACATTCCAAGTTCATAATGGTCACAAATTTGTGCCTGTTAACGTAACTGAGGAAATGATTGGTCATAAACTTGGCGAATTTTCACCAACTCGCACTTACTTCGGTCACGGTGCGGACAAAAAGGCTAAGAGGAAATAGTTATGTCTAAAGCTAAAACTCCACGTCCAGTCGGTGATGATTGCGCAGTAGCAAAATCAAATAACCTACGTACAAGCCCACAAAAATTGAACTTAGTTGCTCAATCAATTCGTGGCTTGAAAGTTGATAAAGCATTGGCTGAACTTCAATTCTCGCCAAAGCGTATCGCTCTTGATGTTCGTAAATGTCTGCAATCTGCGATTGCTAACGCTGAAAACAACCACAATCTTGATATTGATACATTGGTTGTTTCACAAGCCTTTGTTGGTAAAGGTCTTGTTATGAAGCGTATGCACACTCGTGGTCGCGGTCGCTCTGCACGCATCTTGAAACCGTTTTCAAATCTAACCATCATTGTTCGTCAAACTGAGGGAGCAGCCTAATGGGTCAGAAGGTTAATCCAATTGGTTTGCGTTTAAGCATTAACCGCACTTGGGAATCGCGCTGGTATGCAAATTCTCAAGATTACGCAAATCTTCTTCACGAAGATTTAGCAATTCGTGCTTATTTGAAAAAATCGCTTAAACAAGCTGGTGTAAGCCGCATTGTTATCGAGCGTCCGCACAAAAAATGCCGCGTAACTGTTTATGCTGCGCGTCCTGGTGTTATCATTGGTAAAAAAGGTGAAGACATTTCTAAACTACGTAACGAGCTTGCAAAGCGCGTTAAAGGTGCAGAAGTTTTCTTGAACCTTGTTGAAGTTCGCAAACCAGAGATTGATGCAAATCTAATCGCTGAAAGCGTTGCTCAACAGCTAGAACGCCGTGTTGCTTTCCGTCGTGCTATGAAACGCGTTATGCAATCTGCAATGCGTCTTGGTGCACTTGGTATTCGTGTTAACGTTTCTGGCCGTCTTGGCGGTGCAGAGATTGCGCGTACAGAATGGTATCGTGAAGGCCGCGTGCCTTTGCACACTCTTCGTGGTGATGTTGATTACGGTGTTGCAGAAGCATTGACTGCTTACGGCATCATCGGCGTTAAAGTTTGGGTATTTAAAGGTGAAGTTTTCGAACGCGATCCTTTGGCTCAAGACAAACGTATCGCTGAGCATGCAAATGAGCAACGCCCACGTCGTGAAGATGGTGATCGTCCACGTCGTGACCGTGAAGATCGTGGTCCACGCCGCAATCGTAAACAAGAACAAGAAGCTGTTTAAGGGGATTTTGAAAGATGTTATCACCTAAACGTACTAAATTCCGCAAACAGTTCAAAGGCCGTATTCACGGTGTTGCAACTAAAGGCGCGACTTTATCTTTCGGTTCTTATGGTCTTAAAACTTTAGAACCTGAACGTATTACTGCTCGCCAAATTGAGGCTTGCCGTCGTGCGATTACTCGTCAAATGAAACGTCAAGGTAAAGTATGGATTCGTATTTTCCCTGATGTTCCTGTTTCTCAAAAACCTGCTGAAGTGCGCATGGGTTCTGGTAAAGGCTCGCCTGAATATTGGGCAGCTCGCGTTAAACCTGGTCGCATTCTATTCGAAATCGACGGCGTTGCCGATGAGATTGCTAACGAAGCTTTGCGCCTTGGTGCTGCGAAACTTCCGGTTCAGTGCAAAATCATCACTCGCGCTGATTTCGGTATGGCATAAGGATTTATGATCATGAAAGCCCAAGATGCTCGCGCAATGAGCCCAGACCAATTAAAAGATGAGTTGCTAAAACTTAAAAAAGAGCAATTCAATCTTCGTTTTCAACGTGCGACAGGTCAATTAGAAAAGACCCATCGCATTAACCAAGTTCGTAAGGATGTTGCATTGGTAAAAACAATTATCAATGAAAAATCCGCGAAAGCAGAAGTGTAGGAGCAATAGATGCCTAAACGTATTCTTCAAGGTATCGTAGTAAGCGACAAAGGTGATAAAACCGTTGTTGTAAACGTCGAAAGAACCTTTTTGCACCCACTTTTGAAAAAGATTGTTCGTCGTTCTAAGCGTTATCACGCTCACGATGAGGCTAATACTTTCAAAGTTGGCCAAACAGTCGCAATCCAAGAATGCCCACCGAAGTCA
>JAPUEP010000135.1:0-6730 GCA_027492515.1 Hyphomonadaceae bacterium | reverse complement strand
GAAACGTTGGGAAGTGGTTGATCGCGTCAAAGCATAATCTTTTGATTAAACTTTGATTTTGTTTTGATACGGATCGATAGAAGGAAAAAACACGATGATTCAGATGCAATCAAATCTGGAAGTCGCAGACAACTCAGGCGCACGACGCGTGATGTGTATTAAGGTTCTTGGTGGTTCCAAGCGCCGTTATGCATCAGTTGGTGACGTGATTGTAGTTTCTATCAAAGAAGCTATTCCACGTGGCCGCGTTAAAAAAGGTGACGTGCGTAAAGCAGTTGTTGTTCGCGTTTCCAAAGATATTAAACGTAAAGATGGTTCAGTAATTCGCTTTGACCAAAATGCTGCGGTTTTAGTTAACCAAGCTGGCGAACCTATTGGCACTCGTATTTTCGGGCCAGTTCCACGTGAACTTCGCGCGAAAAACCATATGAAAATCATTTCATTGGCTCCGGAGGTGCTATAATGGCTGCTAAGATTAAAAAAGGCGATAAGGTCGTTATTTTGGCTGGTAAAGATAAAGGTAAAACTGGTGAAGTTTTACGTGTTCTTGCTGCTGAAGGCCGCGTAGTTGTTCAAGGTGTTAATGTTGTTAAAAAACACCAAAAACAAACCCAAACTCAAGAAGCTGGCATCCGCACTTTTGAAGCTCCTATTCAAGCTTCTAACGTTGCTTATGCTGACCCAACAGATGGCAAAGCTACTAAAGTTGGCTTTAAAGTTGTTGATGGCAAAAAAGTTCGTTTTGCAAAACGTTCAGGTGAGGTAATTGGCGATGTCAAATAATTATGAACCTCGTTTAAAAACTCAATATCGCGACGCTATCCGCGCAGTGATGAAAGAGAAATTCAACTACACTAACGATATGCAAATCCCGCAACTTGATAAAATTGTTATCAATATGGGCGTTGGTGAAGCAGTTGCAGACAGCAAAAAAATGAAATCTGCTGTTGATGCATTAACTTTAATCGCAGGCCAAAAGCCAGTAACAACAAAAGCACGCAAATCAATTGCAGGCTTTAAAGTTCGTGAAAATATGGCTTTGGGTGCAAAAGTTACTTTGCGCAAAGACCGTATGTATGAATTCTTGGACAGATTGGTAACAATCGCACTTCCACGCGTTCGCGACTTCCGTGGTCTTAACGGTAAATCATTTGACGGCAATGGCAATTATGCCATGGGCCTAAAAGAACATTTGGTATTCCCTGAGATTAATTACGATCAAGTTGATAATACTTGGGGTATGGATATCGTTATTTGTACAACAGCTCAAACCAACGAAGAAGCTAAAGCTTTGTTGACTGAGTTTAACCTACCTTTTAGGAATTAATCCAAATGGCTAAATTAGGTTCTATAAATAGAAATAACCGCCGTAAGGCTTTGGTTAAAAAATTCGCTGGTAAGCGCGCGCGTTTAGCCGCTATCGCAGTGGATGAGAATTTGCCAATGGACGAAAGATTTGCTGCTCGTTTGAAACTTGCTGCATTACCTCGTAACTCTGCACCAATTCGCGTGCGTAATCGTTGCGAAGTTACTGGTCGTCCACGTGGTTTTTATCGTAAACTTAAAATGTCTCGTATCGCATTGCGTGAACTTGCTTCTGCAGGCGTGATACCTGGCATGTTGAAATCTAGCTGGTAAGGGGTAGGACATGAATATTAGTGATCCCATCGGCGATATGATTACACGCATCCGTAATGCTCAAATGCGCGGCAAGGCTGTGGTTAACACGCCAAATTCTAAATTGCGCGCAAATGTTTTGGACGTGCTAATCAAAGAAGGCTACATCCGTAGCTATTCTGAAGTACAAGTTGGCAACCATACTGAATTAGCTATCGAGCTTAAATATTCAGATGGCACACCAGTGATTGAAAAAATCACTCGCGTGTCAAAACCTGGTCGTCGTGTTTATTCATCGGTTAATGATTTGCCATTAGTTCGCAATGGTTTGGGCATTTCCATCCTTTCAACACCAAAAGGTGTTATGAGTGATGCGACTGCTCGCGCTGAGAACGTTGGTGGCGAAATCTTGTGCCAAGTTTACTAAGAAAGGATATTTAGATGTCTCGTATTGGTAAAAAACCTGTTTCTACAGCTGGTGCAACCTTGAACCTTGATGGTCAAACATTGACAGTTAAAGGCCCTAAAGGCGAACTTAAATTTGAAGTCAACGAAGGTGTTGAACTTAAAATTGAAGGCGCTGAAGTTACTGTTTCTCCTCGTGATGAAAACAACCGTTTCCACCGTTCATTGTGGGGTATGACCCGTTCAATGATCGCAAACATGGTTGAAGGCGTAACTAAAGGCTTTGAACGTGATCTTGAGATGGTTGGTGTAGGTTATCGTGCAGCTTTGAAGGGCCGTGATTTGGAACTATCATTGGGTTATTCACACCCAATCGTATATGTTGCACCTCCTGGCGTTACATTCACAAGCACTAAACCAACTGAAATTAAAATTGCTGGCATCGACAAGCAGCAATTAGGACAAATCGCAGCTGAAATCCGCGCTTTCCGTCCGCCTGAACCATATAAAGGTAAAGGTGTTCGTTACGCTGGTGAAACTGTTCGTCGTAAAGAAGGCAAGAAGAAATAATGAAAAAAGTTCTCTCAGCCCAAGAAAAACGTGCAATGCGCAACCGCGCTCGCTTGAAAAAGTTTGGTGGCGGCAAATTGCGTTTGACTGTTTATCGTTCGTCGAAAAATATTTCGGCTCAAATTATCGACGATACCAAAGGTATTACTTTGGCATCGGCATCTTCGCTTGAAGCAGATCTTCGCGCTAAAGACGGCGCGAAAGTTGAACTTGCTACTTTCGTTGGCGAATTAGTCGCCAAACGCGCAATTGAAAAAGGCGTGAAAGAAGTAATGTTTGATCGTGGTTCATACATTTTCCATGGGCGTGTTAAAGCGCTCGCCGACGCGGCTCGTGCTGCTGGCCTAGAATTCTAAGGAGTCCTCTAATGGCACGTCGCCCTGAGCGTGAGCAAAAAGAAGAGCGCGAAAATGAAGTCATCGATAAATTGGTGGCCATTAATCGCGTTGCAAAAGTTGTTAAAGGCGGTAAAAACTTTGGTTTTGCTGCCCTTGTAGTAGTCGGTGATGAAAAAGGCCGCGCAGGTTTCGGTCACGGTAAAGCCCGTGAGGTTCCTGAGGCAATCCGCAAAGCTACTGAAGAAGCTAAGAAGAAAATGATCCGCGTTCCTTTACGCGAAGGTCGTACACTTCACCATAATGGCGCAGGTCGTTGGGGTGCAGGTAAAGTTGTTCTTCGTTCGGCTCCTCCAGGTACTGGTTTGATTGCTGGTGGTCCAATGCGTGCGGTATTTGAAGTTTTGGGTATTCGTGACGTTGTTGCGAAATCACTTGGTTCTTCAAACCCGTACAACATGGTTCGTGCAACTTTCGATGCATTAGCAGAGCAAGTTTCACCACGCCAAATCGCTGGTAAACGTTCTTTGAAAGTTGCTGATATCCTTTCTCGTCGTAGAGATGGTGCATCATCACTTGAAGGTACGGAAGGTTAATTCAATGGCTACTATCTTAGTAAAACAAATTGGTTCGCCAATTCGCCGTAAATCTGACCAACGTGATACTTTGGTTGGTTTGGGTCTAAACCGTTTAAACAAAGTGCGTGAACTTGAAGACACTGCTGCTGTTCGTGGCATGGTTCGTAAAGTTGCTCACCTTGTTACAATTATTGAGGAGCGCGCTTAATCAAGCGTGAATACATTATGAATTTGAACCAACTCAATGATAATGAAGGTGCGGTTAAAGGGCGTATGCGCGTTGGCCGTGGTGTGGGTTCTGGCAAAGGTAAAACTTGCGGTCGCGGTGTCAAAGGTCAAAAATCACGTCGTGGTGTTTCGATCAATGGCTTCGAAGGCGGTCAAATGCCAATCCACATGCGTATGCCAAAACGTGGCTTCAACAAATTGAATGCAAAAACTCATCAGTGGGTTAATTTGTCTGACCTTGAAGCGGCTGTAAAAGCTGGCAAACTTCAAGCGGGCGCTGCAATCGATGAAGCTGGTCTTGTTGCTGCTGGCGTTATTCGCCGCGTAAAAGATGGCGTTCGTATCCTTGGTGCGGGTGAAATCTCTGTTGCTTTGAAATTGACTGTTTCTGGTGCTACCAAAACTGCAATCGAAGCGATTGAAAAAGCAGGTGGCAGTGTTACTGTTCCTGCAAAGAAAACCGCAGAAGCATAATCTTGTATAAATATGACAATAGCCCCATATAGGGGCTATTGTTATTTTTAACCTGCGGAACATTTTTTGAATAGATTGGAAATTTCATTCTATCCATAAAATGTTCAAGCGTAAAATTATAGAAAGAAATTAAAATGGCTTCAGCCGCAGAACAACTTGCAGCCAATTTAAACTTTTCATCTTTTGCAAAAGCAAAAGATCTTCAATCTCGCATCTGGTTCACGCTGGGTGCTTTATTAGTTTATCGTTTAGGAACTTTCTTACCTATTCCTGGTATTGATATTGCCGCATTCGAAAGCGCATTTAATACTGCTAAAGGTGGTATTTTGGGAATGTTTGACACATTCTCTGGTGGTGCGGTGAAGCGTTTGGCAATTTTTGCACTTAACGTTATGCCATACATTTCGGCATCAATTATCTTACAGCTTTTGGGTTCTTTCCCTGGCCGTCTTGAGCAATTGAAAAAAGAAGGTGAAGCGGGCCGCGCACAAATCAACCAATATACACGCTATCTTGCGGTTCTTTTGGCAATCTTCCAATCATGGGGCATCGCAAAAGGTCTTGAAGGATCGCATGGCGTTGTTGCAAACCCTGGCTTGATTTTTGAAGTATCAACTGTTGTTACTTTAACTGGCGGCACATTATTCCTTATGTGGCTTGGTGAGCAGATTACTGCTCGCGGTATTGGTAATGGTGTTTCACTTATTATCTTTGCCGGTATCGTTGCCGAAATTCCAAATACAATTTATCGCGCTATGCAATTATCGCAAAATGGAACTATTTCTGGTTTTGCTATTTTGCTGCTTATTGCGATTTTGATGGCTGCGGTTGTTTTCATCGTATTCATTGAACGCTCACAGCGCCGTGTGGTGATACAATATCCAAAACGTCAAGTTGGTAATAAAATTTATCAAGGTGATACTTCATTCTTGCCTTTGAAATTAAACACTTCAGGCGTTATTCCACCGATTTTCGCATCTTCATTATTATTGCTTCCAACAACTGTTTTAAGCTTCTTGGGAAGTGGTCCGACTGGGCCGAATACACCTGCATGGGTTTCTGGTGCACAGGAATTTTTGCGTCAAGCTGCTGCGCAAATGGGGCATGGTAAACCATTATTCTTGTTCCTTTATGCGGCATTGATTGTTTTCTTTGCAATTTTCTACACGTCAATCGTATTCAATACCGAAGAGACAGCAGATAATTTGCGTAAATATGGTGGTTTCTTGCCGGGTATTCGCCCTGGTGCAAAAACAGCCGAATATTTGGATAAAGTTTTAACCCGCCTTACTGTTATCGGCGCAAGCTTTTTGGTAATCGTCTGCGTGGTTCCAGAAATTGTATTCTCTTTATCTGGAATGCAATTCTATTTGGGTGGTACATCAATTCTGATTGTGGTTTCTGTGACTATTGATACAGTTGGTCAAATCCATTCACACATGATGGCGCACCAATACGAAGGACTAGCCAAAAAGTCTAAGTTGAAGGGAAAGCGCAGATAAGGCAAAGCGTTAGTTCATAACGCAACTACACGGGGGAGACGGGGTATGAACTTAATTCTTTTTGGGCCACCAGCAGCAGGTAAGGGCACGCAAGCCAAACGACTTGTTGAAGAACGTGGTTTTATTCAACTCTCTACCGGTGATATGTTGCGCGCTGCACGTGCCTCTGGTTCCGAGCTTGGCAATAAAGTTGCTGATATTATGGATAATGGTCAATTAGTGACCGATGAAATTGTTATCGCACTTATTGCTGAACAATTGGAATTAAATCCAAATGCAGCGGGATTTATTTTTGACGGTTTCCCAAGAACTGTTCCACAGGCCGAAGCATTGGACAAATTACTTGCCGATAAAGGTCAAAAAATCGACAAAGTGGTTCGCCTTGTGGTTGATGACACTGCACTACTTGCACGCGTTACAAAACGCTTTGAAGATCAGGGCAGGGCAGATGATAATCCTGAAACCTTCTCAAAACGCCTTGATGCCTATAACGCACAAACCGCGCCACTTCTGCCATATTACGCAACACGCGGCATCATCACCGAAGTTGACGGCATGGCAGATATCGCAAGCGTTGCAAGTGCGATTGATAAAGCGCTAGCTTAATTACGAATTTGGAATTACGAATTGAAAGCCCGAAGGAAATTTCGGGCTTTTTGTTTTTTTATAATTTGCCCGCTTTAATCAAAATCTCTGAGTGAAGAGCGAAGCGGCGAGGGTGGGGACTTGAATTCTTTGCTGCCATTTGTCGCATTCTATCAGTGGTTGCGCTTGACGATTTCGAATCTTCATATATAGAGACCCAAACAATTTGTTTGGCGTTTTGCGTAACTGCTTTGTCTGATGATTCCTTAAATGGCGTAGGACGATTTACAGTTGCGCTTTTAGGCATGATTTAAAAATTATTTTAAACCCGTCTTGCGTCTTTGATATTTAAACTGGAGAGTGTGTAGTGGCCCGTATAGCTGGCGTCAATATTCCTACTAATAAGCGCGTAATTATTGCGCTTCAATATATTCAT
>JAPUEP010000134.1 GCA_027492515.1 Hyphomonadaceae bacterium | reverse complement strand
ACCCAATGGGGGAAGCAAACTAACCTCTAACAAAAGCAAATTACCGACATTATCGCCTTTAAGACAAATAGAGCTTTGGGCGCCATATTTAATGGCTTTTAGGATGGCATCATCCAATTTCTTTTGATCATCTTTTGATTTTGCAATAAGGCGGCAATTTTTTATATCGATGAATTGATTTTCAAAAATGGTTTTTTCCGCGCTTTTAGTTTTTTCGCAAACATCGCCATTTGAATTGCAAATAAAGGCACTTATTGACATTGCATCAAGTGAATTTGCCAATAACATTTGCCCTTGGTTTTCAAGTTGGCGCGCCATATTTACGGCAATTCGCACTTCATTTGCCATTTCTTGGAATTTTGAATAAGTCTCCTGATTTGCCATACCATCGCGGCGATTTCTAAGTGCCATAAGAAGGAAGGTAAATTCATGATCTTTTATTAAATTGGTTTGGCAACCATATTGCATTTCCCAACGTTCGCAATATTCGTGATAATCTTGGTTTATTTGGGTTTGCTTTATTTCTTCATATTCAAAATCACCAACAACCTGCATTGGCGCATATTTTTTTGATGCCATAAGGCGGGTATTGATTTTTGGGTTATTGCCATCAATTTGGGTGAAATTAACGCGCGCCTGCATCGGTAATTCAGTTACAGAGTGGAAAACCAATTTCTTATTTTTATCAATACCAACCAATTGTGCACGTGAAGAATGCGTATAATCAGCAAATTGCGTCAGGGCATCATTCCATGAATCAATACCCATAGCCGCATTTATAAATTTACTATCGCAATAACTTTCACGATTTACGACCGACGCAGTGAGCATAATTAAAACTCCACACGTGTGATTTATAACAAAGCATAATATTTGTGTCAAAACACTTAAATATTATGCTTTCTTATAAGTAATATGGCGTGAACGCAAAATGAATATTTATTTTGGGTTATTTGTGAACTTCAACATCGGTAAGTTCCCAACAATTCCCTTTTGGTTGGAACAATATTGTTGAATGAGGCAAATCAAAATCAATTGTGCTTCTGGCGCTTGTATCGCCATCACCATCTTCTGATGGGGCTTTTGGCAATTCTTGATATTCAAGGGCAATTTGATTATTCGAGCTTTGATTTATTTCAATTGCCAAATATTTAGTATTGCCACGTTCATAACTTCCAGTTTTAACCCACATAAAATCCAATAAAGAAATTGGAAATATATAATTGGCCGCTTTAACTTTACGAACCATTGGTTCGGCATTGCTGCCCATTGTATATTCAGAAATTGAAATTTCTTTGGCAAAATATTTTGCCGCAAGTTCACGTGAATAACCAAGTTGGTTGATAAAGCCAGCCGCATCACTATGATCACAGGCCGCTTTAACAGATTTCAACAAAGAACTATCAATTTCTTTTTTGCCCGCAAAATCTGCATCCGCCATTTTAAGATTTTCGGTTTTTGAACCTGCATCTAAAGTTTGCGTTTCGCTAATTGTGTTTGCTTGTGTTTGTGCCACTTGCAATGGTGCAGTGCCATTTGCTTCGGCGGCATTAGATGATTTTCCGCCACATCCAATAATAAGCGCGGCAAAACTTACACAGGCAAATGATGCAAGTGATTTTTTCAACAATTTCATTCGAATAGCTCCAAAAAGATTATCCACCAGGACATAATTATATATTTTAAATGTATAATTATACATATAATCTGAATTATGCCAATTTAATGGCAGGTTTTTAAATTAAATATCAATATGATTTTTTCGATATATTATAATTTTGGACGGTCTCTGAATTAAACGCTTTACCTTCGCAATTAATTTTTGTTTTCCAAACAAGTGACATGAAATGCCCCTTTTTTGCATTATCAAGGAGGTATAATTTTGAATTTTGCGTTGTATTAGCTATTCCAACAGGAATATAATCCTTGCCTGTATTTTGATAAAATCTGTATTCGGCAACACCGCAATAACCCATACCGGCACGGCCTGTTTTATTGCCAAAATATAAAATCAAATCGCGCTTGCCATCTTTATTAATGTCGATTTTTGCAAATTGAATTGCATCTTGTAACATATCGGCATGGTTAAAGCCGTTTTTGGCACATTTTAATGCAATATTGCCACTTGCTTTAAAACAAGTTTCATCTTTCCAATCGGCAAATACATCATCTAAATCGCGGTTTAAATTGATATTATTTTTGCTGGATAATGTTTGCGCTTCTTGCGCGCTAATATTTTTAAATTCGATTGGGAAACTAATATAAGTTCTTTTATTAAGCGCAACATGTTTATTAATTGAATCATTAATTGAGCCGATTGCACAGACACTAAAAGATGCAATCACGGTCAAACCAATTGCAAAAAATCTTTTATACATATTCATATTCCAATCTAATATTGCAAATTAAAAATAGAATCTAATTTCCAACATTGGTTTTTATTGGCACGTTTAAATGTCATTTCTTTTTCTGTGCCATATTTAAAAGACATTTCATTGCTGCGTTTGCCGTCTTTATAATCATAATCACCGCGTTGGAACCTTACGACAATATCGTCACCAGTTTTTTCAACTATATTCACATCGGCATAGATTGGCTTTAAATCGTCGGCAGTTCCATATTCAATCCAGCTTCCGTCATTGTATGATTTGAATGGGAAAAGTAATTCATAATATTCATTTTGAACTTCATAAACTGCGCCAGAAACCACATCTTTTGTGCCCATCGTAAGAATTTTGGGAACATATTTATTAAATGTTGCCTCATTAATGCTTATGGCTTCTAAAAATGCTTTTTTATTTCCATTTTTACAGGCAATTTGCGCACCATCATATTTTTGCGCCATTGCAATATTTGTAAAAAATAGGCCAAATATTGGTGCGATAAATAATATATTTCTGATTTTCATTTCCCCATCTCCTATTTTGTCAAATAAATTTTAAAAACGGCAAATCTATGACTAATTATGTCTAAATTACGAAAAATGCAAAAAAAAAGGGCGACCAAAAGGCCGCCCAATTTTTTTATTTAACCTACGGCGATAAATTCGCTAAACAATAGCAGGAGACAATTTTTTGTAATAGTGAACTATTTCAAAAAATTTCGACGCACTAGTGTGACGCGAATTTTACGCCATCGCTTTTTCAAAGTTTTCGGCAACTTTTTTCAAGAAGCCTTCAGTTGTAAGCCAAGCTTGCTCATCACCAACAAGCAATGCCAAATCTTTGGTCATAGAGCCAGATTCAACGGTATCAACCACAACTTTTTCAAGCGTTGCAGAGAATTTTGCCAATTCTTCATTGCCATCCAATTTCGCACGATGCGCAAGGCCGCGTGTCCATGCAAAGATTGATGCGATTGAATTTGTAGAAGTGCTTTCGCCTTTTTGGTGTTGGCGATAGTGGCGGGTTACTGTGCCATGCGCTGCCTCTGCCTCAATGGTTTTGCCATCTGGCGTCATAAGAACTGATGTCATTAGGCCCAATGAACCAAAGCCTTGTGCAACCATGTCTGATTGAACGTCGCCATCATAGTTTTTACACGCCCAGATAAATTTACCAGACCATTTAAGCGCAGAAGCCACCAAATCATCAATCAAGCGATGTTCGTAAACGATTTTCTTTTCGGCAAATGCCGCTTTGAATTCTGTGTCATAAACTTCTTGGAAAATGTCTTTGAAACGGCCGTCATAGGCTTTAAGGATTGTGTTTTTAGTTGATAAATAAACCGGCCAACCGCGCAATAGACCATAATTCATTGATGCGCGTGCAAATTCGCGAATTGATTCATCAAGATTATACATACCCATTGCAACACCAGCGCCAGGATATTGGAATACTTCATATTCAATTTCATCGCCGCCATCATCAGGGGTGAATTTCATTGTAAGTTTACCAGCAGACGGAACTTTGAAATCAGTTGCTTTATATTGATCACCAAAAGCATGACGACCAACAACGATTGGCGCAGTCCAACCAGGAACCAAGCGCGGAACGTTTTGGCAAATAATAGGTTCACGGAAAACCACACCGCCCAAAATATTACGGATTGTGCCATTTGGTGATTTCCACATTTTTTTCAATTTGAATTCTTCAACGCGCGCTTCATCAGGTGTGATGGTTGCGCATTTGATACCCACATTGTGTTTTTGAATTGCGTGTGCCGCATCAATTGTCACTTGGTCATTTGTGGCATCGCGGTTTTCAACCGAAAGGTCATAATATTCGATTTCTAAATCCAAATATGGCAAAATCAGATATTCTTTAATCATCTTCCAGATGATGCGTGTCATTTCATCGCCATCAAGATCCACAACAGGATTTGCAACTTTAATTTTAGCCATTTTCATGCCTTTCCTAAACCAAAATCTATTTGCCCCTGTTTAGCGATTGTGGTGGGAAAATCTAGAGGGGAATGCGCTTTTTTATGTGCGACTTTTGGGGGATAGTAAAACTAATTCCTTCCCTTGAGGGAAGGTGTCGCTTGCAAAGCAAGTGACGGAAGGGTGGCAGCGACGGTAATTAGAAATAACAAATTTACTTTAATGCCGATAGAACCACCCTTCAGTCTTACGAACTATCGTTCGCAAGACAGCTTCCCTCAAGGGAAGCAATTATACAAACATTTTAAACTACTTTTCAATATTTTTGTAATTCTCAACTATAGTATCCTTATTGAAAAATTGGTCCAAATTATTAATAATTTTGGGAATAATCTCGCTAAATACTTTAGTGAGTTCTTCAATCCATTTTCCAAGCGCATTATCTAAGTTATATACTTTCAAAGAACTTTCTCCACTTATTCCATTTCCAGTTCTAATAACTCGCCCTTGGGTTAAATCTCCCCTTGAAACAGAATAACTTTCTTCTCTTGCCTTTTTGTTTTTAGTAAAATGAACCAAAATTGTATTTCTAATTTCTATCACATCTAAAGCATCTAATCTTCGGCAAGTATCCTCAGCGCCGACTAATACTGCTAAGCCGTAAGTTGCATTTTTTTGAGAATATACTGCTGAAATAATTCCATAAAACCTCAAATAAGTTTCACCGAAGTCGCAAGCTTTTCTAGTTTGATCAATAGTATGTAAATAAAAAAATAAAGCTTCCATAGAATCTTCTAAAATATCCAAGCTATTACAAAGCTTATAATAGTCATGGTCATCTTTTATACAATTCAAACCACACTTCTGATTTTCCCTGTTTGGATACAAAAAATTACGATGCTCAATTATATTGCGTAAAAATATAATGTTTGAATTTAGCCTTTTTGCTAATTTTTTTAATTCTTGCGTCATTTCACCAATCCAAATATATGAAGCATTTCATAAGGTAGAATAACTTGCAACCCGAAAAACCCATCCTCTCCGCTGCCGACCGCGCCGCGCTTCCCGCTTCTGCTCCCTCCCCTGCGATTGCGCTTATAAAGCCGCAGATGGGGGAGAATATTGGGGCGGCTTGTCGGGCTATGGCGAATTTTGGGCTTGGGGAATTGCATATTGTAAATCCGCGTGATGGTTGGCCCAATGAAAAGGCGACTGCGGTTGCCGCAAGTGCGACATGGGTGGTTGAGAATGCGCAAATTCATGCCACAACCAATGATGCATTGGCGGATAAGACAATTGTTTTTGCAACCTCTGGCACGCCGCGCCAATTGGATAAGCCACTTATTTCCCCGCAACAAGCAGTTGAATTAATCGCGCAGGCAATGTTGAAGGGCGAAAAACCTGTTGTTTTATTTGGCAATGAACGTTTGGGGCTTGATCAAATTGATTTGGTATCTGCCGATTATATAATTACCTATCCAACCGATTTTCGCTGCCCAAGTTTGAATTTGGCGCAAAGTGTTGCGATTTTTTGCTATTTATGGGCCATTCGTGATGGTGATAAAATGCCAGAAGGTTGGGATATTGAAAATCAAGAAATCGCGCCGCGCAAATATTTTGACAATTTGTTTGATTTTTTAATTGCCGAACTTGATGAATGTGGTTTTTTCTGGCCCCAAGATAGGCGTGAAAATATGATTGAAAATCTTCGTGCATCATTGGTGCGTGCAAGATTTTCAGAAAGTGAAATCAACCTTTTTCGCGGCGCTATGCGTGTAATCGCCGAAGGGCCAAGGCGGCGCTTTATTGAATCAGAAAATGAAAAAGCGCGTAAAAGAATTATTGAATTTATCGCGCAAAATTACGACGGTTGGCAAATTAAAGATATAGTTATTGAGAAAAAAAGGGCAATTTGCATTATAATAAAAGATAATGAAACCAATGCCCTATCGCTTAATATTAATGATGAAATTAAAATAGCGCCGCATTAAAACGGCGCTATTCATTTATCCAAATTTTGCGTTCGCATAAATGTTCTTGGGCCGCGCCTTGAACTTAATTCTTTCACGCATAAAGTCACGCATTGGTTTTTCAACAATTGCATTCAATATTGCCGCGCCGATGAATGTATTAATTATGCCAAATCCAAAACTTATAAATCCATGAAATTGGGCGTCTAATTGTGGCATCAAATATCCAACAATACGGCTTGTAACAATATCAACTGGTAGATGTATCATATACATTGCAAAGCTTATTTCACCTAAATAAACAAATGTTTTGGTTGCTATAACTTCTTGCCCTTTAGTTTTTGAACTTTCGGCAAGTAAGAATACAATCGCAAGCAATAAAGGCCATACAAAATGTGGGTGAACCCCATCAATTGTAACAATAAGCAAAGCGATAATTGCAAATACAAGAACAGGGCGTGCAAATTTTGGATTAAAAAGACCACGACGCCCAATTTGCCACAACATCATGCCCGCCATAAATGATGGAATGATACGAAGCGCCCCGCCCTGCCACGTCATATCAGTATATTCAACGCCATAAGAGGCGAAAAAGAATGATGCAGTATAAAACATCGCAACCACAAGCGCCAAACCTAATAAAGGGCGTTTTCCAAAGCAATCAACAACCGCAAATGTAAGTGGGAATGTAAGATAGGCAAACCATTCAGCAGATATTGACCATGATGGGAAGTTCCAACCATCAGATTTCAAAAAGCCCCATGCATGTGTAAGGGATAAATGAAATGGAATTTGCGATGTATCAAACGCTTTTTCTTGAATTGGCTGACCAAGCCTTGAACCAACCAACCAAATCATAAACATGATTGCAAAAGTTACAATATGAAGTGGATAGACGCGTGCTAATCGTGCCCACATGAAACCACGAAATGTGAAGTCATCTTTTTCAACATTTGGGCCATAAACATGTGCCAAAACAAAACCTGAAAGAATGAAAAATAAATCCACCCCATAATTGCCATTTGCAATTATGTTTGGGCGTATACCCAAATTCAAATCAATTCTTTGCCAGAAAAAGTAACACAATAACCAAAAGGCAGCAAAAAAACGTAAGCCCGTCAATGGTTTAATGTCATTTGGATAATTCATAGTCTTCCCTACCATGCTTCAATCTGGGACACACTGTCCCCGAATAAAACAAAGTCGCAATTAGAATGCCACTATTTAAGAATTATTCGCAACATTTACACATTGCATCCATACATAAATGTATAGGTGCTTAACAAACTTCCATTTCACATCTTTCACCCAAAGTTGGGCGTGAAACAGCAACTTTTTTCAAATTTGGAAGCCTTGGCAATAATCTTTGCGCAACCCATGCACAAATATTTTCCAAAGTTGAAACTTCTAAACCTTCGATTTCGTTTAGGTATGAATGGTCTAAAACTTTGCGAACTTCTTCGATTGCGGCGGCAAGTTCGGCAAAATCTTTTACCCATTTGCTATCTGCGCCCGGTTCATCAATTATAGAAACATCAAGCTGAAATGAATGACCATGAAGGCGGCGATAGATGTGATCTTCTGGCCCCTGAAACAAATGGTGCGCAGCGTCAAAGACAACGGTTTTAGTAAGAATACAACGAGTCATGCAATTCCAATAATTTTATGTGTTTGTAAAGAAAGCCGCCATTTGGGGAAATTTTTACAATAATCAATGCATTTCAACAGATTTTGCTGATAATTTGCATCATCGAGCGGTTGTAGAAAGAAATTTTCGAACTTCAATGCGGCAAATTGTTCGGGGTCACCATTAATTTGGGGATAGACTAATTTAATTTCATGCCCTGAATTTTGCACCAATTCGGATCCGATTTTTGGGCTTATACATATATGATCTATTCCCTCTGGCGCTTTAATGGTTCCATTGGATTCAATGGCAATTTCAAAACCAACATCATGTAGGGCATAAATTAATTGAGCATCTAATTGTAAAAGCGGTTCACCGCCTGTGCAAACAATATAGGGTTTTCCGCCCTGCCCTTGCCAAATTTTGAATGCATGTTGGGCAAGCATTTGCGGGGTTTCAAATTTTCCGCCATTTTCACCATCAGTTCCGATAAAATCAGTGTCGCAAAATTTGCAAATTGCATTTTGGCGATCTTTTTCAAGGCCATTCCATAAATTACAACCCGCAAAACGCAAAAATACTGCGCCGCGCCCCGTATTCGCGCCCTCACCTTTCAAAGTATAAAAGCATTCTTTTACACTATAGGTCATTTAGTCTTCCATTCGCGGTAACCTTTTTCGCGTAATTCGCACGCAGGGCAAACACCGCAGCCATAGCCCCAATCGTGGCGATGTTCGCGGTCACCGACATAGCAAGTATGGCTGGTTTCAATTGTAATATTGACCAATTTATCGCCGCCCAAAGAATGCGCCAATTCCCACGTTTGAGCTTTATCAATATACATAAGCGGTGTGTGGATTGTGTAATCTTGGTCAGTGCCCAATGATAATGAACTTTCAACGGCATTCAAAGTATTGCGCCGACAATCAGGATAGCCAGAAAAATCGGTTTCACACATACCGCCAACAATATTGAAAATATTGCGCCTATAACCCACCGCACCCGCAAAATTTAAGAATAAAAGATTTCGTGCAGGAACAAAAGTATTCGGAAGGCCATTTTCATTAAAGGCAATTTCGGCTTCTTCGGTAAGTGAAGTTTCCGAAATCTGCCCTAAAAGTGATAAATCAAGCAAATAATCTTCGCCAAGTTTCGCATCCCATTTGGGAAAGTTTTTTCGAATTTCATCAAGAATTATTTTACGTTGAACAAGTTCAATCTTATGCCTTTGACCATAATCAAAGCCAATGGTTTCAACACGCTCAAACCTATCAAGTGCCCATGCAAGACAGGCGGTTGAATCTTGACCGCCAGAAAATAAAACTAATGCGCTATTTTGATTTTTATTATTCATGGCAACCGTCTAGCAAAACTTTTAGAAAAGAAAAAGGGCTGTGACACTGTCACAGCCCTCAAACTTGTAAGTAGATTTTTTATAATGAGTCGAAAATGGTAATTTTTGAGAACCGCAGCGGAACGTATTTCAATACGTGAGCAGCGGAAGCGCATAAAATTGCCATTTGCAGACCATTATAATAAATCTTAGAAGCTAGCGCGTAATGTTACACCATAAGTGCGCGGGTCAGTTTTATAAACTGCATATTCGCCAGTTTGCTCAGGGATGCCCAATGCATATTGGTGATACAATTTATCAGCAAGGTTTTTAACCCAACCTTCAACCGACCAAGAACCATCAACACCACCGATACCAAAACGAGTATTGAAGATAGCAATCGCTTTTTGCTTAGTGCTAGCATCGCCAAACAATGTTTGAACATCAGTTTTAGTGTTATACAAACCGTCAAGATAGAAGTTCCAAGCAAGACTTGTTCCTTCGATAGGACGGCGATAGTTAAGTGAACCAGTCAAAGTAACTTTTGGTGCAGTTGCCAATTGTTGGCCTTTTTTGATTACAATCGCAGTTGTATTTGGCAAGATTACGTCTGTGTCGTAATAAGCGTCATTCAACAACATACCACCATTTAACGTTAAGCCAGTTACAGGGCGTGAAGTTACATCAACCTCAAGACCTTTTGACACCATTTTATCAACATTGAAGCTACGGAAGTTGAAGCCTGTCCAAGCATTCATTTGATAATCAGTTACGATTTCATAGAATAATGCACCATTGATAGTTGTGCGACCTGGCAAGCCAGTCCATTTCCAGCCCAATTCATAATTGTCTGTATATTCTGGTTTAACACGCCAATCTTCGATTGAGAACGTAGTAGTAGCCGCAGGATTGATATTGAATGCAGAGCGGTCATAATTGAAACCACCTGATTTATAACCACGCGCATAAGTTCCATAAACCATAAGGTCTTTTGAGAAATTATGTGCATAAGAGAATGTACCATTTACGGCATTTTCACTATCAGAAGCGGCATAATTGCCATTCGCTTGAGTGTTCAAAATTGGGTTACACAATAAAGACATTAAAGCGCCAGCAGCAGAAGTTTGCAGACCAGCAGTCAAAGATTTCATTGTCACGCCCGGTGCCAATTGAGTTGTGCTTTGCATAGCGGCACAGGTTGCAGTGTTTGCAAGCAATTGTGATGCAACATCTTTTTCATCATGATTATAACGAAGACCGATAGTAATTTTATCGTTCGCAGTTAATTCATAAATGTCATGCGTAAAGAATGACCAGCTTTTTGCCGTTACATCTGAATGCTCTTTTTGTTGGCCTTCACCTGCAACAGGTGCAGTTCCACGAATTGCGTTACCATAAGCTGTTGAAATTGCTTGTGCATTTGCAATAGCAGTTGGCAATGTCATGCCAGGGATTTGCATCATTTGCGCAACTAAACCTGGGCATAGAGCTTGTGCAAGAACACTATTTGTGCCGCCAAGTGAGCCATAGATTGTTGAGCCAGGTGCAACCGCATATGCAGTAGAGCCAGTACATGGGTTCGCAGGGCCATTAGATGTTGACCATGGAACAACAACGCCAGATGCAACCGCATCAGCATAACGCGCAGCGTCAACACCAGATTTAATGCTGTCATCAAATTTGGTTTTTTCATTCATATAGAATGCACCAACCAACCAATCTAAATTGCCAGTTTTACCATTCAAACGGAATTCTTGTGTGAATGTGTCAAATTTCAATTTATAAGCATCGCGGTAAGCACGGTCGATACCAGAGAAGTCAACGTCTTGACCACGTAACAAATCCCATTTGCGGAAAGCTGTTACAGAAGTGAATTTACCAAGTGAAGTATTCCAGTTTAATTCACCAGAAATCCCTCTATCATCTACACGCTCAGTAAGGTCACGGCCCGGTGTATTTGCGATTTGTGCTGCACGCTCATTGATTGTTGGAATACCAACAAGACCACGCATTGCAGCAACAGCTTGAATAGCAGGTGCAAGAGCACCAGATTTCACGCGAACCGCAGAACAGCAAAGTTCATCAGTTTTTGATACGTCGGCAATCAAACGCAAAGATGCATCATCATTGATATCAGTCAAAGTTTGCGCACGAACATAATATCTATTGCGATTGTTCACATCTTTTTTAGAGTTCACATCATACAATAAACCATCACGTGCAGTACCACCAACTTCAAGGCGAACCGCAGTATGTTCAGTAAGGCCATTTGTATAGCCCAATGAAGAAGACATTAGACCATAATTGCCTAATTCTAATTTGCCATAGATGTTGCGTTCAAATTTAGGCGCAGCAGTTGTGATAGAAACCGCACCCGCAGAAGTATTACGACCGAACAAAGTTCCTTGCGGACCGCGCAAAATCTCAATACGTTCAACTTTTGGTAAATCAGTAAGCGCAGCACCAGAACGGTTGCGATATACGCCATCAACAAAAACTGCAACCGCACCCTCATAACCTGGGTTATCAGAACCTGTACCAATACCACGCACTTGAATTTGCGCAGATGAACCGTTTGATTGACCAGTTTGCACTTTATATGATGGTGTAACTTGTTGAAGGTTACGAACATCGGTGATGCCTGCTGATTGAATTGTTGCGGCACTTACAGCAGTCACAGCAACAGGAACATCTTGCAAAGCTTTTGCACGACCAGTTGCAGTTACAACGATGGTTTCACTATTCTTGCTATCTTGTGCATAAACATTTGTTGCCAGTGTTAAAGCAATAAATGATGCACCGAATGCATAAGCCGAAGCTTTTACTTTAGAAATTTTCATTATTTCCCCCTAAGTATCGCATATTTTACAATAGTTATCCCCAGTGTAAAACATGTGAAATTCAAAAATTTTTCCGGACAATATATCCACCGAAAAGCAGCCAATCAAAAATAATTTGATGGGTACAAATCAATAGATAGTTAATTAATTTTATTTCCTCTATTTCAAAAACTTAAAAGCGCTTATTATTGAAGCGTTTTATTTCGAGATTGCTATTAAATCGACAATTTTGTCAATTAAAAAAACAGTTTTTAAAGTGATATTTGTAAATAGAATAGCAGTTTACCTTACGTCGCGAACCGATTTAAGACGCTTTAGAGATAAAATCGGCTTTAATACCTTGCATTCTTGCGCCTGAAAAATTTGCACCTTCAATATCTGCACCAGTAAAATCAGCGTTTTGCAACTCGGCTTTTTCAAATCTACAGAACCTTAATTGTGCATTTGCAAATGATGCGTCACGTAATAAATCTTCACGAACGCCCAAAGTGCCAATATTAGCACCTCTAAAGTCGGCTTTAGCAAGATTTGCGCCGCTAAAATTCACCCCGCGTAAATCGGCACAAACGAACACAGCGCCGCGTAAATCTGCATTACTAAAATTAGCGCCCTGTAATTGCGCCTCAGCGAAAACAACACCAATTGCGCAAGAATCCTTTGCATTAATTCCTGTTAAACGCATTCCGCGCAATTGTGATTTAAAATGCCGTAAATCAAGACCAACAATATTCGCAAGCCTGCCACGCTTTCCACCTGATTGCCACCATTCTTGATGTTGCTGTAACATTTCTAAAACGTCTTGGTTTTTTGATTTATTCAAAATTGAAGGGCTTAAAATTGCATTTGAAATCAGTTCTTTTGTGAAATTTGCATTACGCAAATCAACCTTTGCAAGATTTGCATTTTCAAAACTTGCCCCCTCCACTTTTGCATTCTTTAAATTTGCATTTTCTAAATTTGCATCAGCAAAGTCACAATTGGTCAAAATTGCGCCTTCAAGATTTGCATCAGTTAAAATAGCACCATTGAAACATGCATCATTAAATTTGGAATTTGACATATCCGCTTTTTCAAGCATTGCACCTGAAAAGTCCGACACACGGTCTGACTGTGACTTACGATCAAAACGCAATTCTTTCATCTGATTTTGTTTGTCATAATACATTATAACGGCATCACGAAAATCAGCTTTACTTA
>JAPUEP010000133.1:2108-13291 GCA_027492515.1 Hyphomonadaceae bacterium | reverse complement strand
TTCAATTTGGCAACAAAATTTGCGGTGTTTGGAATGAAGGCTGCTCTTTTGGGCAGGTTGGCATGGGTTATATTGTTGCCACGAAAAAAGGAAATAAAATAATTGGTAAAATGGGTGAAAATATCCAAAATGAAACGCCAAATTTCCCCAATCAAAAATCTGAAAATTTCACCCTAATTATCGAAAAAAACGGCGATTTAAAAGATTATCAGACATATAAAAAAGATAAAATCAATAAGCTAATCACCAAAGATGAATTGCAATTAGATGAAGATGATAATTTTTATAATCAATGCAAAAACGGAATAGATTTTAAATAATCTATTCCTTGCTTAAATGCGCAATTGACTTGGCCTGTTCCCAGTTTTTACCATCAAAAGGGGCAACAATTTTAAAAGGAATGCTTCCCCATTCATCCAAACAACGCGCATTAACCGAATAGCCATCAGGATTAGAACGTGGAATATAAAAAGCCTTAACGCCGCAATGTTTGCAGAACATATGATCGGCAATTCCTTTATTGAACTTATAATGCGTAAGCGCATCTTCGCCTTGAAGGATTCTGAAGCGACTTTTGGGCAATATTAAATGAACAAGCGCGGTTTTAGTGCAAATTGAACAAGTACATTCACGAATTTCTTCATGCCTTGTAATTTGCACCTCAAAACGCACGGCGCCGCAATGGCAACCGCCAGAATGAGTTTTTAATTCGCCCATAAATCAAACATTATACCTAATGAGACTTGCCTCATTAAAACGGAATTTCATCATCTAAATCATTATTGGAAAAATTCTGTTTAGTGCCTGAAACTTCACGTGGGCTGCCGCCAAAGCCAGAAGATTCATAATCAGAACCACCACCAGATGCGCCGCCGCCATTACGACCATCAAGAAGTGTCAATTGACCATTAAAGCCACCAACCACAACTTCGGTTGTATATCTATCATTGCCGTCTTTATCTTGCCATTTACGGGTTTGTAATTGGCCTTCAAGATAAAGTTTGCTGCCCTTTTTTACGTAATTTTCAACAACTTTAACCAAGCCCTCACCGCGAACGACAACATTGTGCCATTCAGTGCGCTCTTTACGTTCACCAGATTGGCGATCGCGCCAGCTTTCAGAAGTTGCAACCGAAAAATTGGCGATTTTGTCGCCCGATGGAAAAGATTTAATTTCAGGATCACGCCCCAAATTGCCAATCAAAATAACTTTATTTACCGAACCCGCCATATACAAATTCCCTATTTAACATCTTTAATAACATAAGCCGTTCTGCGATTGCAAAATGGCGGTAAAATCTCTTGATTATAATGCAGGACAGCGCGTTCACCAGAATCAAGCTTACCCTGAATAAGTGGTACGATTTTTGAATCAGTAACACTAAATTGGAAAACATTTGGAACTGATGAATTAATATTAGATTGGTCAAGCTGATTGCGCATACCGCCCATAACCAATTCACCTTCCCATGATTTACAAATGAAGCCTTTATGCGAAAATTTTGAAACTACGCCTGCACGCGAACCATCAGAATAACTACAGCCACTAAGCGAAATAGCCAATGCCATCATACCCGCTAATATTATTTCGCGTTTAATGTTTGCCATACCAATTCCATTCACAAATATTCAAAATTAATAATCCATTACATCACGCCCAAGCAAATTTGCAAGTGCGCATAACTTTTAACTTTGCATTTTTATTTGTTCACTATACGTTCTTTTTGTGTATCTTGTCAATATGGAACTTGACCAACATAATTTCCTGCGGGGGAATAACGGCATACAAGATAAGTGAATTTAGCATTTGAGGCATAGGCACAACCGACATTATTAGTATTTTTCCATATCATTTGCGTATAATGCCCAACCTTTGACCAATGGCCTTCACTTACAATATTTGGGAATTTGCCGTATTTGAAATATTTTTTCTCATCCGCCCACATTTGCACCATATATTCAAAAGAATAATAGTCTTTTGTACCCATCCAAAGATTTTCGCCATGACCATTATTTTGGCGCTCATTTGCATGTTTGAACTCGCCTGTTTTTGCCATATGGGCGGCCCATGCCCCCGCTTCTTTTGATAAATTTTCATCCCATTGCAAAGGGGCGATATTGAGTGCGGCGCGCTCATTATTATGAATTTTCAACATTACACTTTTAAAATCTTGTGCGATTGCATTTTGTGGAAAACCGAACAAAATAATAATTGTTGAAAGGGCTATAATTCGCATAAAACTCACTTATTTATCTTGATTTCAAACAATAGTGCCAAATCACTAAAAAAGCCTATTTAAACTTTAAAGCCATAATAATTTTGCAATTTTAAATTATATATCAGCAAATGACTTGAATTGTTCTTATTACGTTCTATTTTTAACAATGAATTTCGAGTCGCAAATCGGGGCAAAATGTCAGAACTACCTTTTATAAGAGTGCGCGGGGCGCGTGAACATAATTTAAAAAATATCAATGTTGAAATTCCACGTGGGCAATTGGTTGTGCTTACTGGCATGTCTGGCTCTGGTAAATCATCGCTTGCTTTTGATACAATTTATGCCGAAGGCCAAAGGCGCTATGTCGAAAGCCTTTCTGCTTATGCGCGTCAATTTTTGGAAATGATGCAAAAGCCTGATGTTGATGCCATTGAGGGTCTTTCGCCAGCAATTTCGATTGAACAGAAAACAACATCGAAAAATCCGCGCTCGACTGTTGGTACTGTCACTGAAATCCATGATTATATGAGGCTTTTGTGGGCGCGTATTGGTATTCCTTATTCACCCGCAACTGGCGAACCAATTCAATCCCAAAGCATTTCGCAAATGGTTGATAGGACTATGGCACTTGAAGAAGGCGCTAAATTATACCTTCTTGCCCCCGTTGTGCGTGACAGAAAGGGTGAATTTAAGACCGAAATAAAATCATGGATAAAGCAAGGTTTTAATCGCGCACGCATTGATGGCGAATTTTACGCCCTTGAAGATGCGCCAGAGCTTGATAAAAAATTCAAACATTCGATTGAAATTGTGGTTGATAGGATTGTTATTAAATCTGGCCTTGAAACCCGCCTTTCGCAAAGTTTTGAAACCGCATGCAAATTATCCGATGGCTTGGCGATTATTGAATATGCCGACAAGGATAATAAGAAAGAACCAATTTTATTTTCGCAAAAATTCGCCTGCCCCGTTTCTGGCTTTACGATTTCGGAAATTGAACCGCGATTATTTTCATTCAATAATCCGGCAGGTGCATGCCCAACTTGTGATGGTTTGGGTTTGCAATTGAAATTTGACCCTGAATTATTAGTTCCTGATAAAGAAAAATCAATTCAAGATGGCGCAGTTGCACCTTGGTCAAAAGGTAATTCGCCGCTTTATTTCCAAACCCTTATGGCGATTTGTCATCATTTTGATGAAAATTCCACAACCCCATGGTCAAAATTAAAGCCACAAACCCAAAAGACAATTATTTATGGCTCTGGCAAAGAAGAAATTCAATTTGTCTATGAAGATGGTTCACGCCGCTATGAAACCAAGAAAACATTTGAAGGTGTTTTGCCAAATCTTGAACGCAGATGGCGCGAAACTGATAGTTCATGGGTGCGTGAAGATATGGAAAAATATCAATCCGCCCAAACCTGCCCATCATGTGGTGGCAAACGTTTAAAGCCAGAGGCTTTGGCGGTTAAAGTTGCGGGGCTTGATATTGCCGATGCATCCACTTTTTCAATTTCCAACGCCCATAAATGGTTTGGCGAATTGGATAATGTTTTAAGCGACAGGCATAAAGAAATTGGCGCACGTGTCCTTAAAGAAATTCGCGAGCGTTTGAATTTCTTGGTCAATGTGGGCCTTAATTATCTTACCTTACAACGCTCTAGTGCCACATTATCGGGTGGCGAAAGCCAGCGTATTCGCCTTGCAAGTCAAATTGGCTCTGGCCTTACTGGTGTGCTTTATGTTTTGGATGAGCCGTCAATTGGCCTGCATCAAAGGGATAATACGCGCCTTTTACATTCATTGCGCGGCCTTCGTGATTTGGGAAATTCAATCCTTGTGGTTGAACATGATGAAGAAGCAATCCTAACCGCTGATCATGTTATTGATATGGGCCCAATGGCGGGCGTTCATGGCGGGAAAGTGATTGCGCAAGGAACACCGAATGATATTGAAAACTCAAAAGAAAGCATAACGGGGCAGTATTTGCGCGGTGAACGCGAAATTCCAATCCCTGATAAGCGCCGTAAAATCAATAAAAAGAAAATGCTTACGCTATCGGGTGCGACAGGAAATAATCTTAAAAATGTCACGCTTGAACTGCCGCTTGGCGTGATGACTTGTATCACTGGCGTTTCTGGCGGCGGTAAATCAACCCTTATTATTGAAACTTTATATAAGGTTTTGGCGCGCAAATTAAATGGCGCATCTGAACACCCTGCCCCATATCAAGAAATAGAAGGGCTTCATCATTTAGATAAAGTCATAGATATTGACCAAAGCCCAATTGGGCGCACCCCACGCTCTAACCCCGCCACTTATACTGGCGCATTTGGCCCGATACGTGATTGGTTTGCAGGATTACCAGAATCAAAATCGCGCGGCTTTGGCCCTGGGCGCTTTTCATTCAATTTTAAGGGTGGACGGTGCGAGGCGTGTCAGGGTGATGGCGTTCAAAAAATTGAAATGCACTTCTTGCCTGATGTTTATGTAACCTGCGATACATGTCACGGGCAAAGATATAATCGTGAAACTCTTGAAGTTAAATATCGCAATAAATCAATTTCTGATGTTTTGGAAATGACGGTTGATGAAGGCGCGGAATTCTTTACAGCTGTTCCATCAATACGCGATAAATTACAAACCCTAAGCCGTGTTGGCCTTGGTTATGTTAAAATCGGCCAACCTGCGACCACTTTATCAGGCGGTGAAGCCCAAAGGGTTAAATTATCCAAAGAGCTTTCAAAACGCTCAACAGGGCGCACATTCTACATTCTTGATGAACCTACAACGGGTCTTCATTTTGAAGACACTCGCAAATTAATGGAAGTTCTTCAAGAACTTGCCGAAGGTGGAAACACGATTGTTATTATCGAACACAATCTTGACGTTATCAAAACCGCCGATTGGGCAATAGATTTAGGGCCAGAAGGCGGCGATGGCGGCGGTCAAATTGTTGGGCAAGGCACACCAGAAGATATTGCAAAAATCGACGGCTCGCATACGGGAATATATCTAAAAGAAACTTTGCTAAAACATAAAGAGCGTCAATTAAAGCGGAACAAATAATTAAAACTTGCCCCAAATCCCAATCAAAAAACTTGCGGGTGAATATAATTTATCATTGCCAATGCCTTGGCGATAACCAAATTCTATACCCATTTTTTCATTTATGGCTTTTACATATGATATTTGCGCACGGCTTATATCTTTTGCACAGCCGTCATTTTCGCCAAATGCTTTAAGAATAAATTTATCGCGCTTAAATGCATTAAGCCCAAAGGTTGTTTCCCATCGCAAGGAAGATGAGCCAGAGCATTCACGCGTAGCAAGTTCAACATTTGCCCAACCATTAGAATAACCATATCCCAATAATGCCCTTAATTCATAACTAAATTTTGTATTCTTGAAATTGGAAAAATCATTCGCAACTAAACCAAATTGTGTTGACGCAATCCAATTGTCCTTTTTTATGACCCTATAACGTGTAGCGAGTAATGCCTCACCAATTTCATTTGTGCCATTTTCAATGGCAAAACCTTGTTCATAAATCACGGCAATTTTCTGGTTTATGCCATGTTCAAAATATATTTCAACATTTTGATTATTATCATTATTTTGTATTGCGCTTATTATAATTTGATTTTCATTTTTATTTGGCAGCCACGCACCCGCATATGATTTACTACATAAGAATAGCAAAATTAATATTATTGGAAAATATTTGCCTTTATCATCCACTTATAAAAATAAACCCTTTGCAAAATAATTACACTTTAACAATGCTGTAATTATATTCTATCAAAACTACGTTTACGCAGAATTTACCTAAATAACATAGGGTAACGCATATGTTAAACGCCAATATTGATTTAATTGCACTTGCAAAAGATAAAACGGATTCAGGAAGACGTGTCCTTGCTGATGTAACTGCAAATGAATTACTATCCCATACAAGGGATTTTAGTGATGCAGAATTAAAATATTTTGGCGAAATATTTTCACATTTATACAATCATATCGAGCCGACTTTAAAGAAGAAAATTGCAAATGCCGTATCACTTGCGGACTGGGCACCTAAATCTTTGGTTCAATTAATCGCCAATGATAACGCAGATATCGCAGCCCCGGTTATAAGTTTTTCACAAAAGTTCGAAGATGCAGATTTGGAGCGAATTATAAAAAACGGAACAATTGACCATCAATTACGTATCGCTGAACGCAATAATATTGGTGAAATTGTTTCAAGTGCATTGGTGGATGTAAATGAAATTCGCGTCGTTGAAGTTTTAAGCAAAAATCACACTGCATCAATAAACGAAGAAACAATGCGCCGCGCAATCGAAATTGCGAAATCAGACACAACAATTATTGATAATTTCATGATACGCCGCGATGTTTCGAATAAATTACGCGAAATTGCAAGTTCATTAGGCTCCAAAGTTGCGCAAAACCATATTCAAGAGAAACAAGTTCATCCACTTCGTGCAAGCATTGAAAAAATTGAACATGAATTTACAATTACAAAACGCCCTAAAGATAGTTACAATGCACTTGAAGCATTTAATCAGCTTGAAAGCGGCAATAAAGACGAATTCCTTGATATAATCTGCAAGCGTTTTGAAATTAACAAAGAACAGCTTGAAATATCATTAGATAAAGAAAAAGTTGAAACCTTTGTTCTTTTGGCACGCGCAATTGATTTTGAATTAGACCAAGTATCACCAATGATAAAAGCCCTAGGGCATGGGCATGTTTATAGGCCAGAATTTAGATTGGCTATTGAAGCTTTATGGTCAAAATATGATAATCATTCTGCCTTGGATCATCTATACAAACAATTCAAAGCGCAAAGCAAAGAAAAATAACCAGATAGTAAATCTGCAATATTTGTAAAAGCGCTTGAAATCATTTCAATTTTGTAGCACTTGGTTTCTATGCAAGATTTGTCACATTATGAAAAAATAGCCTTTGTGGCAAGTCCGCGCGACGAAGCACAAGATGCCTTGGTAAAACTTCGCCATAAATATGGCGCATTCCCCGAAGCTAGTGCAAATATTATTGTCGCTTTGGGCGGTGACGGCCTGATGCTTGAAGTTTTAAGGCGTCATATGAATGATGGCCTTCCAGTTTTTGGATTAAACCAAGGTACAATTGGCTTTTTGATGAATGATTATTCCGAAGATAATCTTATCGAGCGAATTTCTGAGGCTAAACCAACAATTATCCACCCGCTAAAAATGCGCGTTGAAACAACTGATGGCAAATGTTTTGAAGAATATGCCATCAATGAAGTTTCACTTTTAAGGCAAACCCACCAAGCGGCAAAATTATCAATTAAAGTTGATGGTAAAGAGCAAATGTCACGCATGATATGTGATGGTTTAATCATTGCAACTTCTGCTGGCTCAACTGCTTATAATCTTTCAGCGCACGGCCCAATCTTGCCTATTGGCTGTGGTTTATTGGCACTTACACCAATTAGTGTATTTAGGCCAAGGCGTTGGCGCGGCGCATTATTACGCGAAACTTCGAATGTTGAAATTGAGATTATCGATCCCAAATTACGCCCAGTCGCCGCAAGTGCCGATAATCAAGAGATAAGAAATATTGTAAAAGTCACAATATGTTTGGAATTATCAAAATCAATGGTGATTTTATTTGATAAAGATAGATCCCTAGATGACAGGGTTTTAGCTGAACAATTTGCGTTTTAATTAAAATTATCTTGAACAGTAACGAAAATTTAGCTTGTTTGTATTATAGTTCGCATTGAAACCTGCAAAAGGGAGCAAACTAATGAGTGCAGACAGCGCAAAAGCTGAAGTATTTTCGCCGCCAAATACTTTAAAAAATAAACTAGGCAACCGCTTCAAAAGCTTTGATGCAGAGGCAATTAAACGTGCAGAGGCAGCCCTTGAAGGCATGTCTAGCCAATTTGGCGCATGGCTTGATGATGAATTACAAAAACTAGAAGAAGCACATAAAATAATGCTTCAACCAGGTACTGGCGACAAAGAAGTTGAAGAATTTTATCGCCGTGCGCATGATTTAAAAGGCCTTGGAACAACTTATGGCTTCCCAATTGTGTCACAATTTGCAGGCTCTTTATGCCGCCTTATCGACAGCCCAAATGGCCGCGCAAAAGCGCCAAAAGCATTATTAACGGCACATGTTAATGCAATTGTTGCCGCAGTTCACCAAAAAATCAAAGATAGCACACACCCAATCGGTGCGGCGCTTCTTACTGAATTGGTAAATCAAGTTGCTAAATACGGCCCAGTTGATTGATAGCTTTAAAATCATAAAAAAAAGCCCCCCAGATTTGGGGGGCTTTTTTTATATCTTACTTCCACCATTTATAAAATTTGGGCTAAATATAATTACTGTTATTTTTAAATATTTTTTGTAACCAATTAATTGCCGATAACGAATATATCTTTGTTGATATTCGAGTAGGTAGTCATGACGGTAAAATACGGTATAGAGTTTTTAGTAAATGCATTAGCAAATGATACACGGCATGCCGCATTATACGTCGATGCAAAAGGCATAATACAATCATGGAATCTTGGAGCGGAAAGTTTTTTCGGTCACTCACCTGATATAGCAATAGGAAAAAGAGCGGATATTATTGTGCCTAGTGAACAACATGAAATTCATTGGCAAGGTTTTAATCGCGCAATAGCTTCAGACTGGTCAGGAAGCCACGAATGGGGTCCGATTGAGCCAATACATAAAGAAGGTCATTTAGTCAGTCTTGAAGTGTTTTTATTCCCAATTAGGCATTCTCTTCAAGATAAAATAATAGGTATAGTGGCGCTTTTTAGAAAGCCAATTAAAACCACATAAAATTTTATGCTGGTAATTTTCTTGCAATAATAAACCAATTAGGTTTGGCTTTTTTTATGCAACTTTTTGGCCTTCATCATCGCCATTATTTTTATAATCCAATTTTTCAAGCAGATAATTCAAATCAGAATCAGGAATTGATTGGAAGCGGGTAAGAACACGTTCAATCATACGTTTCTTGAAGCGATTTCTATCCTCAAAACTGCCATCAAATTCAGTTTCATGAAGAACATCAATAGCAGATCTGAAAGCAGGATATAAATTTGATGGTAATTGCGCACGCTCAAAAATAGCTTTCAATCCCAAATGTCCGCCATCATGCACCAAAAGCCATGCTTTTTCATGCGGAATGCCGGCAAGTTCAGCCATAGCAAATTCAACCAGCCTCACCTCACCTTGGCAAAGTGCACGTAGGACGAATGAAGGTGTAAGTTTGCCATTAAGGTTAAGCTGCTGCACAAAGCGGCGCAAATCACTTTGCAATCCTGCCTGAGCCACCAAATCAATTGATGCACGTTCACGCGTTGCAGTTGCAATATCAATTGCCATTTGCGGCGGCAATTGATGATGTTCAACCAATTTATCAAAGACAATACCCGAAAATTTGGCTGCAATTTTCTCGGCAACATTAATTGGCAAGATTGGACGCTCAACCATTGCAATCGCCATATCTTGGGCACTTGGATAGCGCTCCAGAGCAACCGAAAGCCCATCTTCCGAAAATTGATTGGTTATGTTTTTAAGAGCAGTTGTAATCACTTCTGAAATAGAATGTTCGCACATTGCATCAGTGACATCAGACGACAGATTAGAACGCCTAGCAACAGCTAATTGGCGTGCAGGTTCCGCAGCCTCAATAATTTCGATTAAGTCTTCATCCGTAAGGCTTGGTGAATTTTCTAAAATCGGCATTGCAATCGCGTCAATATCGCGCGCAAGCCTTGATGCCACATCAGATGGCAAATTTGGCGATGATTTTAATGTAACCGCAAGTGCACGTCTTACACGTTCTGCCGCACCACTAACAACAAGCCGCAAAATCTCCTCGGCGAAATTGCGTTCTTTATCGTCCAAATCTGCGGTTTCGATACGCCTGCAAAGCCTAAAACAAGCCATAGCTTTGTCTTCATCAGATTCACCCTTGATAAGCGACCTAATGTCTTCGTCGGTAAGATTAACTCTAAGTGTTGTTACACCCATAAAAGCCCCCAAGGCTTATTAAGTTCGTTCAAACTACATAAGCCAAATATACTGATTCCTTTAGCTTAACATGGTGACGAAATAGGGTTAACCAATTATTACTTTCTGATTAATATTTAACAGATTTAATGGTTTAATCTGGGGGAAATTATTTTTTTGTGACCCAACCAATAATCGCGCCCGCAAAAATTGCCGCAATAAAATAAACCAAATCATTTTGCGGTACTTTTCCGCTTACAATCGCGTACAAAGTAATTGGAATCATTGCCGCAACAAGGCCAAGCATGGATAAAAACCCAAGCGCGCCTAAATGCCTTATAATGGGGCGGTTTATATTCATATTGCGCATCCTTACCAATAAATTGGTTACACTCGTTCCAAAATGGAAAACTGTAATGGGTTACGCAAATTTTAGGCCGAAATTATATATTTAATTTCGCGCGCAACCAATCACGTGAATTTTGTGCAACTTCGAATGCAGAGCGAATTTGCGCCTCACCCGGCATTTGCGGTTCAATATGGGTCGCCGCATCAATTGCCTGTTTAAACGCAATTTCCGCCGCGCCAATTTGACCAGAGCGTAAATAAGCCCACGCCTCTATCAAAGATGGTGACATTGGATCACGTGCCAATAGTGTGAAAAACGGCTCATCACTTTGGGCTTTTTGATAGGCGTCAAATTCACTTGGCTCTAGTTTGTTGTTCATGTTTTGCCTCTTTGATTACTTATGAAAAACACTATACCTATTGCAAAATTTGTTCAATAGTTTTGGGATTAAAATGGCTGATTTTGAATTAGAAACACAATTAATAAAATCAAAAGGCTTGAAATATATTTGCGGTATTGACGAAGCGGGCCGCGGCCCTTGGGCAGGACCAGTGGTTGCCGCCGCAGTAATTCTAAACCCCGAT
>JAPUEP010000133.1:0-2098 GCA_027492515.1 Hyphomonadaceae bacterium | reverse complement strand
AGCAGCCTGCCTGCTGTTCCGATCATGTTTGCGAATGAATCAAAAAAACTAAGCGACGCAAAACGAAATCAATTATTCGAAGAAATTAAACAAGATGCAATAGATTATAATATCGCATTCATTGATAGCAAAATAATTGATAATATCAATATTTTACAAGCAACATTTAAAGCAATGTCGCAAGCAGTATTATCACTAAAAACCAAACCACAATTCCTTCTTATTGATGGCAATCGCGATCCAAAAATCGGAATTGAAACCCAAACAATTATAAAAGGTGACAGCAAATCATTTTCAATTGCCGCAGCATCAATCCTCGCCAAAGTTGCGCGCGATAAATATATGGAAGAAATGGACAAAGAATTCCCACAATATGGCTTTGCCAAACATAAAGGTTATGGCGTTGCGGCGCATCATCAGGCAATTATAAAACACGGCCCCTGCCCAATCCACCGCATGAGTTTTAAACCTTTGAAGGAATTAACAACTAATAATTTTTAAGTTTAAAGAAATTCATTCCACAATTTTGCTTTTAATATGGTAGTTTTTGTCGTATTTTCTATAAATGGCAAATTCAAATAATATTATTGACTTAATCGGCAATACCCCACTTATCCGCCTTAATGCGGCAAGCGATGCAACGGGTTGCGATATTTATGGAAAATGCGAATTTCTTAATCCTGGTCAATCGGTAAAAGATCGTGCGGCATTGTGGATTATTCGCGATGGTGAAAAATCTGGCGCTTTAAAACCCGGTGGCACAATTGTTGAAGGAACTGCTGGCAATACTGGTATTGGCCTTGCAATGGTTGCCAATGCGCTTGGCTATAAATGCAAAATTGTAATTCCGCGCACCCAATCAGAAGAAAAGAAACAAGCAATACGTTTAATGGGCGCCGAACTTATTGAGGTTGATGCAGCGCCATATTCAAACCCCAATAATTATGTTCGCTATTCAGGCAGACTTGCCGAAGAAACAGGCGCTTTTTGGGCAAATCAATTTGATAATATTGCCAATGCACGCGCCCATATTGAATCAACTGGCCCTGAAATTTGGGAACAAACAGATGGCAAGATTGATGGTTTCATTTGTGCGATAGGCTCTGGCGGAACATTGGGTGGAATTTCAGAATTTTTGAAATCAAAAAACCCAAATATAAAAATCGGCCTTGCCGATCCAATGGGCGCGGCGCTTTATGAATATTATAAAAATGGCGAATTAAAATCAGAAGGAATATCAATCACCGAAGGTATTGGGCAAGGTCGTATTACAAAAAATATTGAAGGCTTTAAACCCGATTATGTTTACCAAATCGCTGATGATGAATGGCTTCCGGTGATATTTGATTTGGTAAAGCATGAAGGCTTGGTAATGGGCGGCTCAACGGGCGTTAATATTGTTGGCGCAATGAAATTAGCACGCGAACTTGGCCCTGGGCATAAGATTGTTACAATCCTCTGTGATTATGGTCACAGATATGCAAGCAAAATTTTCAATAAGGATTTTCTTATTGAAAAAGGGCTTCCTGTTCCAGATTTTCTATAAATTAAGCATTGGCAAATATTTTATCAAACATACCAAATTTGAAGATGCTTTTTTGCTTTTTCTGTTTTCTTTGCGCCAAAATATTTGCAAGTTCTTCTTCCCATTCAGGCTCTATATGCTTGCCAACACGGTTATATAAAGGCTCTAAAACCTTATCACCCAAAAGGGCAACTTCCATAACACGGTTTAAACAACGAATATAATCGCCATCAATTGGGTTTTCTTGTGGTTTTAATAATTCTTGCCAGCGCCAATAAAGCGTTTCGAATGCATCAACAAAATTTGGCTTTCCAATATTCTTTTCCAAAATCACAAAGGCAGTTTTTGCGGCATCATAATTTCGCATAAAGCGCCTGTGATGGGTTATATTAAGCAAAAATTCGCAATATTTATGTGCGCGCCGCCAATTATTGCAAAGCCCGATTAACACGCCCGATAATTCATAATCATCAATGCCAGAATTCATTAAACGCTCTAACAATACTAAATTGCTTCGATATGGTCTTACGCCATTTGAAAACGCAATTGCCAAAGCATGAATATCATCTTTCG
>JAPUEP010000132.1 GCA_027492515.1 Hyphomonadaceae bacterium | reverse complement strand
CTTCTTTGACTGACGCAACAGCAGACCACATTGATGTATTTTTACGGCGCATCGCTTGGGAAGGTTTTGCGTCCATACCGACAACTTCATCGGCATGAACAACTTTGGCATTTTTTAAAATTGGATTATGCGATATTATTGAATTAATTTTCTCACTATCACCGTGCAAAATAAGCGCTACTTCCGGGTGTTTCTTTGCAAAAATTGCGCAACCTTCGACAATCTCTTTCGGCGCAAAATCACCGCCCATTGCATCGATTGAAAGCGTTATTTGCGCATTTGATTCATTATCGCTCATTAATTATTATTCCTATTTTGCATGGAACTGCCAATGCTTTGGCTTATGTGACCTTGATGACATATTAGTAAAATCTTTGTGGTTTTACATATTTTATTACAGTTGCCTTAAATTTTGAATTCCATTGAACGAATTTCGTCAACTAATTTAACAAAGTTATTAGTCAATTCATCGCTAAATTCATTTGAATTATTCTCAATACTAAGAACATTAAGTGCGATTTTTTTGCTTAAAGTTTGCAAATCGCCGCTTTCATATGCTTTTATATATGATGTTTGACGACCATAAAAACTTTCAGCCATTATTTTCACACGCGAACCAACTTTCAAATCGCTTATTCCAAATTCACGCAAAGCCTGATCGAAACTTTTAAAAATCTTATCAAAAAGGTTTTGTGCAATTTTATTTTCAAATTCACCACGCTTACCAAGCCCGCAAAATATTGCCGTTGCAAACAGGGCGACCAATTCAAAACGACCATCTGGGTCATCTTCAACGTGATTATCACCGAAAAAAATCGGATTTCGGGCATATTCATTCATTTTAATGAACAAAGTGTCACTTGCATTTTTTATTAATTTGCGATTTTTGAAATAATTAAACATTCTTCATTTACTGGTGCTAGTTGTTGGCGACGCTTGAACCTTGTGGCAATGACGTCTAGTAGGGTATATCGTTTTGAATTGGAAAGTTAAATGCGCAAACTGATATTTGCTGGAATTATTGGGTCAATTTTGATTTCTGGGGTTTCTATTACAGGCTGTGCGCCAATTGTAACCCATCATGGATTTGTTGTTGATTCACCTGATATGATGAAAATCGAAAACGGAACCGATAATAAAACCACAATATTGACACGCCTTGGAAACCCTTCACAAATAGGCGCTTTTGACGAAGAAGTTTGGTATTATATATCATCAATACAATCGCAAAAAGCATTTTTGAAACTTAAAACTACTGAACGTAATATTACTGCGATTTCGTTTGACGATGCCGAAAATGTTGCATCTGTAAAAAAATATACTTTGGTTGATGGTCGTATTATTAATTACGATAAAAACAAGACACCGACTCGCGGACGTGAAGTTACTTTCTTGGAACAAGTATTTGGTGCTGTTGGTCGCTCACCTGTTGCACTTCCTGGGCAAGATCCAAACCTACCAACTGCTGCGGGTGGCCCAAGGACACAGTAAAATTTAATAGAATTATGAAAATGGCGCCAAATATGGCGCCTTTTTTATTTTGGTGGTTCGCTACTTTTTGGTGGATTTGGGGCAGCATCAACAGAATTTGGCGTCTCGTTAAAATCAACCTTAACAGGATTATCAGCACTTACGTCTTTTTTACCTTGTGCAGCATTTGGATTGATTGGCGTTTTTTGCCCTTGTGGTACATTTGGCCCCGGTGCCTCTGTGCCATCAGGATAAACCCATTTACCTTGCTTTTCAGAAACAATAATTGAAGTTTTTGGAATGAAACCTTGGGTTCCATCATCAAGGCGAACAATATACCACCAATCATCAGTCTTGGTTTGCCCAAGAACCCCAACACTATCCCCTTCCATAACTGAACGCAAAACGCGCCCATCAGGGTATGGTGTTGCCTGAATATTCGAAACAATTTTCACAGTTCCAGCAACGCCAATCTTTGAAGATGCGAAACCTTCGTTATTACCCGATCTATCATCATCAGGTGTGGTGAAACGCGCCATGATAAAGCCAACTTTATCGGCAAATCTTACACGAAGCCAATCTTCACCCTGCGAAGAAACATAACCATCAGTGGTAATTCGCGTGCCGCCATCTAAATATCCAATTATACTTCCCGACATAGATGGTGTTGAGCGTAAATTAATAGAGGTAGATGTAACAACACGTCTTATGCTGTCTTGAACTTGTGATAAATCAGCGCCTTCACCAACTTTTTGAAGACCGCCCATTGGTGTGAAACCATGAACACCGTCAACCGATGTTACTTCTGCCCATTCAACACCATCGACATTTCCAACAGATTTTCCAGAAACTATAGAGCCTTCTTTCAAATTAGCACGAACATTTGAACCAGTGGATTTTGATTCGTAAAGCTCAACCTTACCTTGCGTGCGATAGGTTATATAATGCGCATTTGAAATTTTATTTGCGTGGTCAAAAGTGCCCGCATATTTCAAACCCGCAAAAACCCCGCCCGCAAGAACCAAAACGCCAAAAACAATAATAGCAATATTAGAACCATTATTGCCAAAGCTTACCCGTTTTTGTTCAATTGATTTATCAATTTCTTCGTTCATTAAACCATGCTTCCAGTTTCAAATCCCAAACGGGCGTAATAAAAGATGTCTAAATGAAGCCGCAATTGTTTCCAAGCAAAATTTATAGTTGGCTATGTAAGCAAAACCTAGTTTTCAACCTGTTTAACAGACCTTGCGTCAACCCAACCATCAATATTGAAACGGTTTGAATGAACATGATACCAAGTGCTTCCGCCAGAGCTTTGAACTTCATCAACCAAAACCACCATACCTTTTTGGGTTTCATCAGTGTCGATAGTTGCCGCAGCATCAGGTGATTGGCGAACTTTCACTTTATCAAAAGTGAATACAACATTGCTGCCTTCGCTTATTGCGCTTGATTTTGGTGCGCTATCAGTTGCAATTTCAGGTGTTGCAGAAACAGGCGTTCTTGATAATAGGCTTGAACTAATCCAACCCTGACCACCTGTTGGAAGGTTAACGCGATACCATGTTTTACCATCGACCGTGCGGGTTGCACTTGCACTTAATGTATCACCCCTAAGCATTTCGGCAACTTTTTTACCGTTTAAGCCAGCTTGGTCACGGATGTTTGCTTTATCACCAGAGATATAGAAAATTGTTTCAGGCATTTCGCTTACTTCTGAAACAACAGGGGCAGTTGTAACTTGATTGGTAAGTAGTGAACCACCATCAATTGGAACAACATCTGAAACTTTAATATATCCCGTTTGACCAGATTGATTCGGAACCATAATGCGATACCAATCAATGCCATCAACATTCACTTTGCCGTTAATTTCAACACCAACCCCAACACCAATTTTACCAAGGCTTTGCGCACTTTCAGATGGCGATGCTTTTACATCGATTATCGACGCGGTATTGGCAATAAGGTTTGGATTAATATCTGTAACTGACATTTGACCAACACTAATTTGATTGGTGGTTTCGTTGCCAATATCAGCCTGAGTATTTTCGCCGCGCGATGTGAAATACCTTAAGCCAAAGAAAACAAGCCCAGCAACAACAACAAACATTGCCGCCATTTTTGCAAATTCAAGCGCTTGATTAGGTTTTTCATCCTCATAATCATCATCATAATCTTGGGCAGGTGGCGGTGCTTGCCTTTGTGTATTGATTGGCGGGGGTGTTGAAGCTTGAGGCGAAGAATTCCCCTCTCCTGCAACTAAAGCAAGTGGTGCACCACATTCAGGACAAATCGAATTTGTACCAGCATAAGCCAAAAGTGTGCCATTCGCCGCATTTGAACATTTTGACGGGCTATTAGAACATTGACCACGTTTAATCATTATTTTCCCCTATTTACGAGCCATGTTTGATTTACAAACTGATTGTGTTTTAATTTGGACAAAAAAGCCACAAAAAAAAGCAAAAAACCCCGCATAAATGCGGGGTTTAAATCATTAAATTTGCAGTTAATTAAGAATGCGCCAATACCGCCAAAAGCAATAATGCAACGATATTTGTAATCTTAATCATTGGGTTTACGGCAGGGCCCGCAGTATCTTTGTACGGGTCGCCAACAGTGTCGCCAGTTACAGATGCTTTGTGTGCTTCTGAACCTTTCATGTGTTTAACGCCATCTTTGTCGGTGAAACCATCTTCGAAAGACTTTTTGGCATTATCCCATGCGCCGCCGCCTGATGTCATTGAAATAGCCACATAAAGGCCAGTTACGATAACACCCAAAAGCATTGCACCAACCGCAGCCAAAGCATTAAGTTTGCCGCCCACAATTAGAATTGCAAAGAAAAGAACCACTGGTGACAATACAGGAAGCATTGATGGAACAATCATTTCCTTAATTGCCGCTTTTGTAAGAATATCAACCGCACGACCATAATCAGGTTTCGCTTTATATTCCATGATGCCAGGGATTTCTTTGAATTGGCGGCGAACTTCTTCAACCACCGCGCCAGCCGCACGACCAACCGCAGTCATTGACCAACCACCAAACAAATACGGAAGCAAACCACCAAATAGAAGGCCTGCAACAACATATGGATTTGAAAGGTCGAACATGCCCTTAACTTCAATATTTGCAAAGAAAGGGAATTCAGAAGGATTAGCCGCAAAATGCTTTAAGTCTTCGGTATATGCGGCAAATAGAACCAATGCCCCAAGGCCCGCTGAACCAATTGCATAACCTTTGGTAACTGCTTTTGTTGTATTACCAACCGCATCCAATGCGTCAGTTGTTTTACGAACTTCTGGTGGCAATTCTGCCATTTCGGCAATACCGCCCGCATTATCAGTTACTGGACCAAATGCATCCAATGCAACGATAATACCAGCAACAGAAAGCATTGTGGTGGTTGCAATTGCGATACCAAAAAGGCCCGCAATTTTAAATGTCGCAATAATACCAAATACGATTACCAATGCAGGCAATGCAGTTGCTTCCATTGAAACCGCAAGACCTTGGATAACATTTGTTCCATGGCCTGATACAGATGCTTGGGCAACAGATTTAACCGGCGCATATTCTGTGCCTGTATAATATTCTGTAATCCAAACAATTGCCGCAGTAACAATAAGACCAACAACGCCAGATGCGAAAATCGCATTTGCGCCAATAGACATTGCACCAGTTTCAGCAGTTGTTGTGAATGCATTTGGAACAAATAAATTCACCACAACATACAAACCACCCGCAGATAAAACACCCGCCGCAATAAGGCCTTTATAAAGTGCGCCCATAATGTTGCCATCTTTGCCAAGTTTAACAAAGAATGTTCCCAAAATTGATGCGACAATTGCCATTGCACCGATTGCCAAAGGTAATGCCATCATTACAGCAGCGCCATTTTCGCGGAAGAAAATTGACGCCAAAACCATTGTTGCAACCAATGTTACGGCATAGGTTTCAAACAAATCGGCTGCCATACCTGCGCAATCGCCAACGTTATCGCCAACATTGTCCGCAATTGTTGCAGGGTTGCGTGGGTCATCTTCCGGAATGCCCGCTTCAACTTTACCAACCATGTCGCCGCCAACGTCAGCACCTTTTGTAAAGATACCACCGCCAAGACGTGCAAAAATTGAAATCAAAGACGCACCAAAAGAAAGCGCAACCAATGAATCAATTACAACGCGGTCTGTAACTTTGTGACCAAGTACTTGGGTAAGAATGTAGAAATAAACCGAAACCCCCAAAAGCGCGAGGCCAGCAACCAACATACCAGTAACAGCACCAGAGCGGAACGCCATATCAAGACCGCCCGCAAGGCTATTACGTGCAGCTTCTGCAGTTCTTACGTTTGCGCGAACTGACACAAGCATCCCAATATAACCAGCAGCACCAGATAAAACCGCGCCTAAAATAAAACCGATTGGGATTAATAAATTTTTGAAAACAACTAATAGTGCAACCGCCAAAACAACACCCACAATTCCAATTGTAGTATATTGACGGTTTAGATATGCGTTCGCCCCTTCTTGGATAGCCGCCGCAATCTCTTGCATTCGTGCATTACCTGCACTTGATTTTAAAACTGATTGTATGGTTATCGCACCATAAATCAAAGCGATAAAGCCGGCGACAATAGCAGCCAACACACCTGTAATACTAGGATCCATTTTTCCCCTCTCTGTTTAGCGGTGAAAAGCTCACCGTGTTTCTCCCTATGATTGGCCTTTGAATCTAGGCCTATTATTATTAGGGTAAGATTGGCATGGATTCTTTAATTACGCAATCACAATCCACTGATTGGGGAATGTTAAGATTGTCGCAGGAGACAATTTTTCTAATGCTTCATCATTTGCGCATTTTGAACTTCGATTTTGTTAATCCTTGTACCTGGAAATGCCTGTGATATCGCAGGGAAAATAGTTTTAACAAATGTATTAGCGTCAAAAATGCTTGCCTGTGGTAAAACAGGTATCGGATTTTTCGAAGTTGCGCGCGAAATTGCATCTTTTACCAAGAATTGATTATTGCGGATATTAGTTGCGCTTTTGTCATCTGCGCCATGAACTATAATTGTCATAAAGCAATAATTTACAAGCCTTCTTCCGTTCACGATTGGAACAACAATTCCCGGGATTTCAACCGTTAAGGGGTTTGACATTGTTCCTTCTTTTGGTTTTTCAGATGCAAATGCATTATTTGAAAAAAGCGGCGAAGAAAGCGCAGCGATGAATGCGAATAAAATTGTGGTAAATTTTGTAAATTTCATACCAATATTATCGAATAGAATTCTTAAAAAGGCGTCAATTTCAACGTGACAAAATATATCTATGCTGTGAAATTGTGAGAATAAGATTTTTTCAAATTTCCAATGTCATATTCAACATTTTTAATTTTCAAAATCGGCTTATCGCTTTTGATAATTCTACCAATAAAATATATTTCATGACCAATTGAATTTGCCATCTCAATAATTTCGGTTTTGTTTGCTGCATCAATTGTGAAAATTGATTGATAATCATCACCAAAACTAAGAATTTTTATTATATTGTCAAAATCGCGACCATTTATTTCAAGATATTTTTTTACATCTTCTGATAATGGTATTTTTTCGAAATCAATTTCGTAATTGTGCAAATCATCTGGCATTAATTTTAATGTATCACCCAATAATCCGTCAGAAATATCAAGCGATGAATGCGCGTATTTACTTATGATATTTGCAAATTCTAATTTTGGAATTTTTGGAATTTGATAATGGGACGCGGAATAGGAAAATTCGTTGCTTTTATTTTCAAGTGCTTCAAGGCCAATTTTGGCATCGCCGATATTTCCACTTACACAAATCAAATCATCTGCTTTTGCATTATGGCGTTTAATAATTTGGCTTATTGGCTTACCAAATACCGTAAGGCTAATAACAATTGGGCCATTAATTTTAGTTGTATCACCACCTAAAATTGGCATTTTATTAGCGCATTCAAATAATGCATCTTTTAGGCCATTCGAAAATTCAATAAGGCCATCATTTCCACGCACATTATTCCACGAAATATTTAAAAAGCATGCAATTGGTATCGCCCCTTTTGCAATTATATCGGAAACATTTACGCGTATAATTTTCTGACCAATTGAATACGAACTATCTTCTTCACGAAAATGCGTGTTTTCAACCAAAGTGTCAGTGCTGATTATAATGTCATTAAATTGGGCAACATCATCCTTTAAACCCATTGCACCTTGATTATTAAATGACAATGGAAGAAAAAGGCGCTCTATTGCATCAAATTCATTCATCTATTCGGGTGCGACGCGCGCTACGTCGGCTTTGGTTTCTTTGGCGATACGCTCTAAGATACCATTAACAAAATTAGGTTCTTTGCCTTCGTGGAAAGCGGCAACAACGCCAACATATTCGTCGATAATAACCGCGATTGGCGTTTGCAATTTGTTCATCAACTCATAAGTTGCAAGCCTAAGTGCGGCGCGAACGATCGGGTCAATGCGTTCAATTGTCCAACCTTTTACAAGGCGACTAGAGATTTGGGCATCAACCATAATGTGATTTTCAACGGCTTCTTTTACAAGCTCTTGAAAGAATTCACCATCGGCATAAATCTTATCTTCGGTTTGCGCATTATCACTAATTCTATGTTGTAAGAATTCGCTAACGACTTTTTTACCCGCTTTGCCAGTTAAATCGATTTGATACAAAGCTTGAACAGCACATAATCTTGCACCGCGTAATTTTTGAGTATTAGTTTTTGTTTTTGCGCTATTCATAAAATTTCCGTTTAAACCCCGCCAAGGTTAAGCCTTTTTTTGACTTCAATCAAGGTAAGACACGCAATTGCCGCCTCACGCCCTTTATTTTTACCTTTGCGTGATGCACGGATTATCGCCTGATCTTCATTTTCACAAGTCAAAATACCATTACCAATAGCAAGACCTTCAACAGTCATATCCATAATTGCACGTGCACTTTCGCCGCCAACATGAATGTGATGTGTTGTTTCACCGCGAATTACCGCACCCAAAGCAATAAAACCATCATAAGAACGACCAGCAGGGCGATGACTTGAACGCTCCGCCGCAGCAATTGTAGCAGGAATTTCAAGAACACCAGGAACACGAACCAATGAATGGGTTGCTTTCGCAGAATCCAAAGTTTCAATTGCGCCCAAAACCAATTCATCACAAATATGGCGGTAATAGTCGGCAACTACGATTAATATATTCAACGGGTCAGCAGCAATAGACATATTTATTCCCTTAATTATGAACTTCTAAATATCGCGCAACATAACGCGCGATTGGATCAATTTCTAAATTAACTTTCATACCAATAAAGAATGAACCAATTGTTGTGTTTTTTATAGTGTGTTCAATTATATTCACACAAAATGAATTTTCACTTACCTCATTAACAGTAAGCGATATACCTTCTATTGCAATAGATCCTTTTTGGGCAATGAATTTAATTAATTCATTTGGTGCGTTTATAGTTATTTTTGTGCTTTCAAAGATTTTTTCAATTGCCGCAACAATGCCAATTCCATCAACATGACCCGAAACCAAATGCCCACCCAATTCATCACCAAATTTAAGCGATGGTTCGATATTGATTTTTGTTCCAATTTGCCAATCAGATAGGTTTGTTAATTCAAGTGTATGGGTTGACGCCTGAACCTTCCATTTTGATTCTGTTGCATCAATTTTTTGCTTTTCAATCAATGTAAGGCAAACGCCATTATGGGCAATCGATGCACCAATAAGGTGATTATCAACATTTAATGGCGCAATAACTTCAAAAATCACGTCTTGATCATGATTTTCAATACTATTTATGCGGCCTATATGATTAATTATACCTGTAAACAATTTAAACCTCATATATTTCAAGAATATCAGTTCCGATTTTCTTGATTTCAAGAAGACGCAATCTCTTTGCTTTATCAAGGCTTTCAGGATTAAGGCCATTAAAAACATCCTTTGCCTTATTGCCCATTATAATTGGCGCGCGAAACCAATATAATCGATTTATAATTCCCGCAGCAATACAATTTGAAAGCAAGATAGAACCCGCTTCAAGCATTATGGATTTTGCGCCCATTGTTGATAAAGCTTTATAGGCCTCAACAATATTGATTTCACCATCTTGGTTTAGGTCAATATTTTTAACAATTGCGCGCGCTTTTTTTAGTTTTTCCAATCTATATTCAGGGGCATTTTCGCCGTGAAGAATAATTGTTGGCTTGTTTTTATTTTGCAAAACCTTTGCATTAATTGGTGTGCGCGCATTAGAATCAAAAACAACAATCTGTGGCTGATTAGGATATAAATCACCGTCATCACGGGCACTTAATTGCGCGTCATCAGCAATAATTGTTCCGATTCCTGTGGCAATAATATCTGCTTTTGAACGCAATTGATGAACATATTTTCGTGATTCTTCGCAACTTATCCATTTGCTTTGCCCATCTTCAAGGGCAATTTTTCCATCTAATGAAGTTGCAATTTTGGCAAAAAATTCCATTTGCCATTATTCTTTCTTTTTCTTCATCGACCCTAATTCGTCTTCAACGAATTTGCTAAAATCTTCGGCCTTTTCAAATTCGCGGTAAACAGATGCATATCGCACATAACCAACAGGGTCGGTTTGCGCCAAGGTTCGCATTACAACCTCACCTAATTGTGCAGTTGCAAATTCGTTTTCACCGGTTCGTTCAAGCTCTTTGACGATTGTATTAATCATTTGATCAATTTGCTCATCACTTATTTCGCGTTTTCTTAGGGCGATGGAAATTGAACGATGAAGCTTTTCATGCATGAAATGCTCTTTTGTGCCATCACGTTTTATGACTTTTAATTCGCGCATTTGGACACGTTCAAATGTAGTGAAACGACCACCGCAATCAGGACATAGACGCCTGCGCCGAATGGATGCACCATCTTCGGCGGGGCGGCTATCTTTTACAATTGTGTCTTCACATGAACAAAACGGGCAGTGCAATTATTATATCCATTAATAAATTGGGAATTTTTTACAAACTTCCTCAACTTCTTGTTTTACTTTAGCTTCTATATCTTTATCACCATCAGCTGATTTGACCAAGCCATCAAGCACTTCGATGATTTTTTCACCAATGAATTCAAACTCAGTGACACCAAATCCGCGTGTTGTTCCAGCAGGCGAACCAAGGCGAATACCAGATGTTACCATTGGCGATGCAGTATCAAACGGAACCCCGTTTTTATTACAAGTCAAACCAACACGCTCAAGCGCTTTTTCGGCATCACGACCAGTTAGACCTTTAGGGCGCAAGTCAACCAAAACAACATGTGTGTCAGTGCCGCCAGATACCAAATCAAGGCCACCTTCTTTGATTTTTGCCGCCAAAACTTGGGCATTTTTAACAACATTATGGGCATAGGTTTTAAATTCAGGTTGTAACGCCTCACCAAATGCAACTGCTTTTGCAGCGATAACATGCATTAAAGGCCCACCTTGAATACCAGGGAAGATTGCCGAATTGAATTTTTTACCTAATTCCTCATCATTTGAAAGAATCATCCCGCCGCGTGGACCGCGCAATGTTTTATGTGTTGTTGTTGTTACAACATGTGCATGATCAAGTGGATTTGCATGTGCTCCACCTGCCACAAGACCTGCAAAATGCGCCATATCTACCATTAAATATGCGCCAACTTCATCAGCAATCGCGCGGAATTTAGCAAAATCAATTGCACGCGGATAAGCAGAACCACCAGCAATAATTAATTTTGGTTTATTTGCTTTTGCAATTTCCAAAACTTTATCAAAATTAATCTGATGATCGTCTTCGTTTACAGTATAAGGAACAACATTAAACCACTTACCTGATTGATTTACTTTAGAGCCGTGAGTTAAGTGACCACCAGCAGCCAAATCAAGGCCCATAAAAGTGTCACCAGGTTGTAAAAGCGCGTTAAACACCGCCTGATTAGCTTGAGAGCCTGAATGCGGTTGCACATTAACATATTTGCAATCGAAAAGTTTTTTAGCACGTTCGCGCGCCAATTCTTCAACCACATCAACGCATTCGCAGCCACCATAATAACGCTTACCAGGATAACCTTCGGCATATTTATTAGTAAGAACCGAACCTTGGGCAGCCATTACTGCTTTTGAAACGATGTTTTCAGAAGCAATTAATTCAATTCCATTTGCCTGACGAATTGCCTCGTGCCCGATTGCGTCAAAGATTTCCTTGTCAGTAGCTTCTAGTTCGCCAGTGAAAAAGTTCGCAAGATACGAATTACTATACATAAGACTTAACCTTTCAAAAAGCTTCCCTATTTGACAATATGCAAGGGATTAATGGAATTATGTGGCGCTAACTGCCCGAATTTTCATAAAAATGAAAGCGTAAAATTACATTTTTGCATATAATAATGCTTATTGGCGACACACCAAAGTATTTGTTATTTTTTCAAAATATAGATTAACATATACTTTCGGGTAATGAATTTAGGTTCGATATATAATTTATATATGTTACTAATTTTTCATAGACTTTTTGATTAGTTTTTGGTATATGCTTAAACAAGGTAAAAATCTAAATTACAAAATAATAAATAATAATAATATTAATTGCTGAAACTTTTGAAATTCAAGGTTGATTTTGAATTTCTTGGGTTGTAACGTGTATATGGGTCGATAAATAAATATATTCCCAAATATAAAATGTCACGTCACAAAAACTTAATTACAAAATAAAGGTAAGAACTAATGAGCGAACTTAAATCCGAATCCAAATCTGACTTGTTGGAAATGACAACAAGAATTGTTGCTGCATTTGTTGGCGCAAACCAGATTAATCCTGATGCTATTCCTGGGCTTATTTCATCAGTACAGCGCGCACTTGCTGGCGAAGCTGGAAGCACAATTGACAAAGCAGGCGAAAAACCAAAACCTGCGGTTTCAATTGCAAAATCTATCACTGATGATTACATCGTTTGTCTTGAAGATGGCAAAAAACTTAAAATGTTAAAACGTTACTTGCGTTCTAATTATGGTCTTTCACCTGAAGATTATCGTAAACGTTGGGCTTTGCCTGCTGATTATCCGATGGTTGCACCAAATTATGCAAAACGTCGTTCTGATTTTGCAAAACAAATTGGTCTTGGTCGCGGCGTTCGCGGCTAATAATGGCAAAATTGTAAAATTAAGGGCGGCCATTGGCTGCCCTTTTTTATTAGATTAAGCCATTTTTTCCTAAAACCATTATTAGTTTATTTTTGGCAATCATTGTTTGCGAATGTCGCGGCGCATTAGTTGGTGTTACAACGCAAACCTCTGTGCCGCTAATAACGTCAATTGCGGAAACTTTGGTTTGATTCCCAACTTGGATGAATTCATAAATTATTTCACGCGAATCCAATTAATGCATAATCCTATGCAGCAAGTGGCAATTGCAACAATTTAAACGCACTAAGCAATTTTCCAACCAATTCATCACACATTTCATTTGTATGTAACGGGCTTGGTGTAAAGCGTAAGCGCTCTGTACCACGTGGGACAGTTGGGAAATTAATTGGCTGAACATAAATGCCAAATTCTTCCAATAACAAATCAGAAAGCTGTTTGCATTTTGCAGCATCGCCAACCATTAAAGGCACAATATGGCTTGTTGATGTATCCATTACTGGCAGGCCAGCTTTTGCAAATGCATCTTTTAAATATTGCGCTTGTTGTTGGTGTTTTGCACGCAAATCACGACCATATTGGGTTTTAAGCATTTTCACGCTTTGCAAAGCGCCCGCTGCCAAAACTGGTGCAAGTGAAGTTGTAAAAATAAAGCCTGGTGCAAAAGAGCGAATGGCATCAATAATATCAGAAGTTGCGGTAATATAACCACCCATAATACCAAAGGCTTTACCCAAAGTTCCTTCAATAATATCAAAGCGGTGCATTAAACCTTCACGCTCGGCAACGCCTGCCCCATGCTCACCATAAAG
>JAPUEP010000131.1 GCA_027492515.1 Hyphomonadaceae bacterium | reverse complement strand
TGCCAGTTTTCGCGTAAAATTTGCCGATTAATTGCTGCTTTTCATTTGCAGATTGATAAATTCCTTTTATGTCACCGCCAAGGTTTTTATCTTTTCCCAACAGATCGGAAACTTCCAAAGTTTTGAACAAAAGTGTTCCGCCCAAACCACCTTGCCCATAAAGTGAAGATGATGCACCTTTTAAAACTTCAACGCGTGATAGAAATGCCTGCTCCAAATAAAGGGGCGATGACAAAGAAGGCGATGCGTTTTGGCGCGCGCCATCAACCAAGATAACTACTTGGCGACCAGTTGCGCCGCGAATGTTCGGCATTTCACCCTGCACGCGTGGCCCGCCGTAAAAATCCACCCCTGGAAGTCGTTGCAATAAATCAACATAAGATTCAGATTGATTGGTTTGTATGTCTTTTGCGCTTATAACACTTAGGGGGGCTGTAATGTCCTTAAGGCTTTTTGGCGTTCGCGTAGCAGTAACAATAATAGTTTCAGAATTAGCTTCCTGTGCAATCGCAAAATTTGGTAAAATAGCGCAAATTGCAGATGCAGCGACAGCAATAGTTAAATTTCGTTTCAGGTATCTCAAATTAGCCCCCTCTAATATTCGCGAGGGCGATAAAGATTATTATGAACTTGTCACTTGGACAAAATGTCCAAGCGACACGATATGTGCGCGCTACTAAATAGGCTCAATTTACAATTTATGAGGAGTGGTATTGTGCAAAATAAAATGAAGTTTCTTATTGTGCCTTTGGCTATTGCAGCGTCTGTTGGAATTAATTCAAATGCTTTTGCCAAATCAAAAACCACTACAAATATTGCAATTGAGTTTGGCCTTAAAAGTGCAAATCAAAGTGTTTCATGCAAAGATACTGGGTTGAAATTTGGTTTAGACAATAGTTCAGCATCTATCAAAGATGCGCGCTTTTTCGTTTCAAATTTGAATGTAATCGATGCAAAAGGAAATGCACATCCGCTACAATTGGTTCAAAATGACTGGCAATATCAGAATGTTGCCTTAGTGGATTTTGAAGATGCAAGCGGAAAATGCGATGCCAATGCCCAAACTAACACTTCTATTGTTGCAATGCCATATTCGGGAAAAGTGTCTGGAATTTCATTTGATATTGGTGTTCCGCTAAGTGTGATTGGCAAGGATGGGAAAAGAATTTCCCTGAACCATTCCAATACTGAAACGTCACCTTCGCCGTTGAATATATCTGGCATGGGATGGAATTGGCAAGGCGGCAAAAAATTCATTAAATTTGAGCTTGTTCCCGATGATGGCATTACGCGCAAAGACGACAAAATCAAAGTTTGGACAGTTCACCTTGGTTCAACTGGATGCGCAGGCAATCCAGCCGATGATACGGATTTAGTATGTAGCAGCTCCAATCGTGTTCATATTAAATTGGATAAATTCAATCCGAAAACTGACAAGGTTATTTTTGATATTGGTGCATTATTTGCCAAATCACATGTCACAAAAGACGATGGCGGCGCTTCAGGTTGCATGAGTTCGCCGCTTGACCCAGAATGTGCGGGCATTTTCGAACAATTGGGATTGCGCTTAACTGAATCTAGCCAAGGCGCTAAGGATCAGGGCCAAATGGTTAAAGACGGCTTTGCAGCAATAATTCGGGCAGAGAAAAAATGAAAAACTCGCAAATCTTGACCGCAATTTTTGCGGCAAGTTGCCTTTTGCAAACAATTGCATGGGGCCATGATAGTAAAGTCATAGCATCTGCAAGCGCGCTTTTGGGAAAATTGCCAAAAACTTTTCCAAAACCCTTGGTGCCACAGGATAATAAACTTACAAAAGAAAAAATAGATTTGGGGCGTTATCTTTTTTACGATGTTCGCCTTTCAGCAAATGCCAATATTTCATGCGGGACATGCCATTTGCAATCCATGGCCTTTACCGATGGCATGGCATTTTCAACAGGTACAAGTGGCGATAAAACTGCAAGGAGTGCGCAGCCCCTTGCCAATGTAGCGTGGAACACCACCCTTACATGGGCAAATCCTGCTTTAGTAAATCTTGAACGGCAGATGCTTGTGCCACTTTTTGGTGATAATCCTGTTGAAATGGGGGTGAATGATCACAATAAAACACAAATTTTGGCGCGTATAAGCAATGATAAATTATATGCTGCAAAGTTTAAAGCCGCATTCCCAAGCGAAAATGCACCAATTAATTTCAAAAATATCATAAAAGCAATTGCAAGTTTTGAACGCGTTCTGGTTTCGGCAAATTCGCGCTATGATAAATATCTTCGCAATGAAATTGTGCTTAGTGAAAGTGAAATGCGCGGCAAGGATTTATTTTTTGGTGAAAAGGCCGAGTGTTTCCATTGCCACGGCAGTTTCAATTTCAATGACCAAGCAAATTTCCAAGAAAACAAAACCCCTGAAACTCCATTTCACAATACTGGGCTTTATAATTTAGATGAAAAAGGATCATACCCTGCAAGTGCAATGGGGATTATAGAGATTACCGGCAAAGCCGATGATATGGGGAAATTTCGCGCCGCAAGTCTTCGCAATGTTGCGCTTACTGCACCCTATATGCACGATGGGTCTATTCGAACATTGAAAGAAGTCGTGGCAACCTATGCCGCAGGTGGGCGTAATATTCAAACTGGTGCAAATATTGGCGACGGGCGGCGTAATCCACACAAAAGCGAATTAATTGGGAATATAGATTTAAATGAGCAAGAGCAAAGCGATATAGTTTCATTTCTTGAGGCATTGACCGATCAAGATTTTGTTTCAAACACAGAATTTTCAAATCCTTTTATCGCTAAAAAATGAAAGTCCGCGTGGAAAAAATCACAGGCTTCGCCTTAGGAATACCAATTTCTTTGACGTCCATTTATTTGTTAATGACATGTCAAATAAGGCCGCTTTTCGCGCATGAATTTGCGCCAATTATTATGGTTGAAAGAATTGAAACGCTGGAAACGAAATTGCTGATTACTTCCCCAAAACCATTAGTGCATAAAATTAAAGCGGAACCTTCAACAAAATTTGCACCAAGCGAAAGAAAACTAATTTTAAAGAATATTAAACTTCCAGAAATTGTAAGTCCATTGTCTGAAACTAAAATAGCGGTCTTGCCTAATATTGAAATTAATACAAATTTCACAGGTGACATTGCCTCCAATACCAAGCAGATTTCTGAAAATAATGGGAAAAGTGAAAGTCCAAATCCAAAAACTGCTGAAGTTTCAAATCTCAAAGGTGAATTGGCAATATATTGCCCAGTGCGAACCGCGCCAGAATACCCACGCGCAGCAAAGGAATTGAACGAAGCAGGCATTGTAACGGTCCGTGTAGTTATTGATAAATTTGGTACAATTAAGCAAGCAAAAATTGATAAATCCAGCGGTTCATCAAAACTTGACCGCGCCGCAATAAATGCGGTTACACAATGGAAGTGTAATCCGCCAAGTAAAGATGGTTTAATTGATACTGCGATTGCATTTCAAGAGTTTGAATTTGAGTTATAGGTGAATTTTACTCTGGGAATTACCGAAATTGACCACTTGGACAAAACGTCCAATTTAATGATGAATTAGGATGAAGTAATATTTCACAGTCATCCCCTCAACAAGTTTGACGAGTTTCATCGAAATAAATTCCCAACCCTCAATCAACGGGGATTATCGGCGGGGTAACCCGCCGTTTTCGGTTTTTCTCGCCTTTGAGGTTTAAGTTTGTGACATAGGCTTGTAGGAGTGTGAGGAAGTGCTTTTGTCTTCAAAACAAATTCAACGTACAAATGGCGTAGTTGTGACCATTGAGTATAACAATTATTTGAAGAAAAAAAATCTGCGCGTTGCAAAAGTATTATTAGAAGTTGCGGCAATTTTATTTTGCGCAATATTTGTTGGTGCATTTATTCATTTATCAAATATCTAACCCAAATAACTTTGAAGTGCTGCGACGATTTGTCTTGGACAAAACGTCCAATGTAATCGGCCTTTTCATAGGTTTATTCCGCCAGCTTAATCTTTAACCAGACTTCGCTGAGGGGAAAAAATGAGAAGTTCAAACCTAAGAAATATCCTAAAAGTTTCAATAGCAGCATCTGCGGTTTTATTTGGATACAATAATGCAAGCGCGCAAGAAGCTGTGAAATTGTCGCCTATTAAAATTAAGGCGCAAAAAGAAGAAACCTACAAAGTTGAAACCGCAAAAGTTGCGGGCAAAACCGCAAAAACGCTTCGTGAAATTCCAAACTCCGTTTCTGTTCTTACACGTCAACAAATGGATGATTTGAACCTTAATACGCTTCATGAAGCACTTAATTGGGTGCCTGGGGTTACAATTGTTTCAAATGATGAATCGCAATCTCAATTTCATTCTCGCGGTGGTGCATTAGAATCTGCAAGTGACGGCGGCTCCACAATTGGCGGTGTTTCGGGATATCAACAGCTTGATATGGCGATATTTGATCGCATTGAGGTTTTAAAGGGTCCTGCGGGATTATTGCAAGGTTCAGGCGCTTTATCTGGTGTCATGAATATGGTGAAAAAGCGCGCAACTAAACAATTTTCGGCAAGTGCCAAAGCATCTGTCGGTTCTTGGCAAAATTATCTTGGCGAATTTGATGTGGGTGGGTCCCTTATTAAATCAGGCAAATTGAGGGCGCGGGCAGTTTTCTCAGAAAATGATAAACATTATTTCTATGATCGCGCAAAAGAAAATCGTTGGGTTGGTTATGGCGCGATTGATTTTGATTTGACCGCGTCCACTTTGATTACCACTTCTTACACCCGCCAAAAATATGATGGGCCATCTTTCTCTGGTAATCCTGCTTATGCTACTGGTGAATTTTTAAATATTCCAAGATCAACAAATGTGTATCCAGATTGGGCATATATTAAATGGGATACTGATGAAACTTATTATGGAATAGAGCAAAAGCTATTTGGCGATTGGGTCGCAAAGGCAAGCTATACAAAGCGAAATCAGGAATTCGAATTTAAAGATTCATACCCAACCAATGGTGTAGATACAAATTTAAACACTTCCTATGCACGTCGATGGAATATTTGGACTTATGATCGTGATGTGTTTGACGCCTATCTTGCGGGTTCATTTAATGCGCTGAATCAAAAGCAACAAGTTTTGATTGGCTATACCAATACATATTGGAAGTCTCAGGGGGTGCGTGTGACTGCGCCAACAGTTAACAATATCAATATTCTTAACCCTAATTCTGTTCCAGATTTCAGTTTGCCATTCAATACAGGTTCGGTTTCAGATATTGCGCAAGATGGTTATTATGGGCAATTGCGCTTGAAGCCTTCAACACCTTTTACATTGGTTTTGGGTGCCCGTGTTACAGATTATAAAACCCATTCGCGTAATATTGCGCCAAGTGTGGAAACACCTTGGGTAATTGGAACAAATGCGAGCGATAAAATATCTTATAATGGCGGCATTTTATATGATGTTTCACCTGAATATACTTTATACGCAAGTTATTCCGATATTTTTGTTCCGCAAACTGTTAAGGATTATCTTGGCAATATTCTTGACCCACGAATTGGCGCTCAGATTGAGGCAGGTATAAAAGGCGAATTGTTTGATAAAAACTTGAACTTCTCAATCGCCGGCTTCCACACTAAAGAAACTAATCGTTCTTATGCGGATCCTGCGCATCCAGGGTTTTACTTGCCAATAGGTCAGATAAGTATCGATGGGATTGAAACTGAAATTGGCGGTAAATTGATGCCAAATTGGATGATTACAGGTGGCTATACTTTGCTCCATCATAAATATGATGTTGCAAGTGGTGGAATTGAAGGTCTGCCAATTAGCGGCTGGTATCCAAGGCATCAATTTAAAATTTGGAACAAATATGAAATTCGCCAAGGTACATTTAGCGGCCTTTCTTTGGGCGGTGGTTTGATTTGGCAATCAGAAACCGTCGCTGGGACTTCGGGAACTTCTTTGCTTCGTAAACAAGGTGCATATTCTGTGGTTGATGTATCTGCAGATTATAAAATCACAAAGAAGATTTCAGTTGGTTTGAATATAGATAATCTATTTGATACAACTTATTATACTCGCTTGGGCGGGACTAATACCTACAATACTTTTGGTCGTCCACGAAATTTCACGCTTAGCATAAAAGCAAAATATTAGTTCCCCCCGAACTCATTTGAGTTCCCCCAACCGAAACCCTCGCATTTTTTTGCGGGGGTTTTTGTTGAGATAATGTTTAAAATGTTTTCAAGACAATATGTCCAATTACTATAATATAAATATTGATATAGGCTTTGTGAAGTTGGTCTGAAATGACTGATGATATCCTTTAAAGCAATTCTATTGTTCAGCGGCGAAGGGATTTGCCGTTGAATTGCTTATCAAGTTTATTATGATAAACACGAATAATTACATATATTTATTCTATAAGAAGCCATTTGGTGCGACCTATTGTCTTCGACAAAATGTCCAATTTATTTCGCAATTGCAACAGTTTATCAAATGCAAATCGGGCAATCTTGCCTGAAAACAATGCTTTGTATGAATTGAGAAACGCCACTTCTTTCAATTCACTGAGGGGATGAAGCAAGTAACATGGGGGTTGCATTGGGAATTTTGCCAGTGTCTCAGGGGCTTGTTAAGTCACACGAGAATTTAGACATTTCAGATACCGCAAATTCGCGCAATAAATCTATTGCGTGGTTAAATGCGGCTAAAGAAAGACTAAGCTTTAAACTAATCGTAATTTTTGTTTTGAAAGTTACGTTTCTAATATTGTTTTGGAATTTAGTTCTTAAGCATCAGCATGTAATTGTTGATGCCAATGCGATGTCATCGGCCTTTTCAGTCAATCCCAAAAATTAGAATATGAAAAGAGATTGCTATGGACGTATTTGATCCTATTAGTTTGGCGCGACTGCAATTTGCAGCAACTGCGCTTTATCACTTCTTATTTGTCCCGCTTACATTGGGATTATGTTGGCTCTTGGTTATCCTTGAATCTACCTATGTGATGACGGGAAAAGAAGTTTGGAAAACAGCAACAAAGTTTTGGGGTAAATTATTTGCAATTAATTTTGCAATGGGCGTTGCCACAGGCATTACAATGGAATTCCAATTTGGCACCAATTGGGCATATTATTCGCACTATGTTGGCGATATTTTTGGTGCGCCACTTGCCATTGAGGGTTTGATGGCCTTCTTCCTTGAAAGTGCTTTTGTTGGCCTTTTCATTTTTGGTTGGAATAAAATGGGCAAAGTGCAGCATCTTGCGGCAACTTTCCTAATGGCATTGGGAACAAACCTGTCAGCGGTTTGGATTCTTGTTGCTAATGGTTGGATGCAAAACCCAACTGGTGCACATTTCAATCCCGATACAGTTCGCATGGAAATGAGCAGTTTTTTCCAATTGGTATTTAATCCAGTTGCCCAAGCGAAATTTGTTCACACCGTAAGCGCAGGTTATGTTTGCGGTTCGCTATTCGTTTTAGCGATTGCATCATATTTCATCATGAAAAAAGAACATCTTGAAGTTATGAAACGCAGCTTTGCGGTTGCCGCATCTTTCGGTCTCGCTGGTGCTTTAAGTGTTGTGGTTTTGGGTGACGAAAGTGGTTATACCATGAACGAGCATCAACAAATGAAAATGGCAGCAATCGAGGCAATGTGGGAAACAGAACCTGCACCGGCTGCATTCAATCTTTTTGCAATTCCAAACCAAAAGGAATTGAAAAATGATGCGCAAATTCAAGTTCCCGCAGTTTTAGGTCTTATTGGAACCCGCACATTTGATAAAACCATCCCTGGTATTAAAGATATTGTTGCGCAAAGCGAAACAAGATTTGAAAATGGGATTGCGGCATATAAAGCGTTTAACGCGCTTCAAACCAATAAAAATGATACCGAAGCAAGGCAAATAATCACCGAAAAAGGCAAAGACCTTGGATATGGCCTGTTGTTAAAAGCTAAAGGTATTGATCCATTAAAAGCGACCAAAGAAGATATTAAGGCAACTTCATTGAAACTTATCCCAAATGTTGCGCCTTTATTTTGGAGCTTCAGAATTATGGTTGGCTTGGGGCTTTGGTTTATTTTTCTTTTTATTATTGCCTTCATCAAAGCTACAAAACGCGATTATAAGCCATCATGGTTGCACAAAGCACTACTTTATAGTCTTCCATTGCCATGGGTTGCGATTGAACTTGGATGGTTCATTGCCGAATATGGTCGCCAACCTTGGGCGGTGCAGGATGTTTTGCCTACTGGCCTTGCCGCAAGTGCAAACAGCACATCTTTGGTTCTTTTAAGTCTTGCAGGTTTTGTAATTTTTTACACCACGCTTTTGATTATCGATTTGAAATTGATGTTCAAATATGCCCGCCTTGGCCCACAATCAGTTGAAACTAAATAAGGAGAAGGAAAATGATACCTATTCCAGTAGATTATGAAATACTCCGCCTTATTTGGTGGGTTTTACTTGGTGTTCTTTTAATCGGCATTGCGGTTATGGATGGGTTTGACATGGGGGTTGCGTTTTTAAACCCAATTCTTGGTAAAACCGATGCTGAAAATCGTGTGATGATTAATACAATTGCGCCAGTTTGGGATGGCAACCAAGTTTGGCTTATTACCGGTGGCGGCGCAATTTTTGCAGCATGGCCTGCGGTCTATGCAACAGCTTTTAGTGGTTTTTACATTGCAATGTTTTTGGTTCTGGTAAGCCTAATATTGCGACCAGTTTCATTGGAATATCGCAATAAATTTGAAGGCAAAACGCGCAAAGCATGGGATTGGGCTTTGTTTACATCTGGCCTAATTCCACCATTGGTATTCGGTGTGGCCTTTGGAAATTTATTTCTAGGTGTTCCATTCCAGTTTGATGAATTCAAACAGCCACATTATGTAGATGGCTTTTTAATGAGCTTTATACACTTATTAATGCCATTTGCGTTATTAACTGGCCTTGTAAGTGTTGCTATGCACGCAGGTCATGGCGCGGCTTATTTGGCGGCGAAAACCACTGGCCCTGTTCAAGAAAAAGCGAAAAAGACAATTCCGATTGCTTATGGAATTTGGTTGGTTCTATTCATAATTGGCGGGATTTGGGTTGGAAAAATCGGTGGTTTTACAATCACCTCGCAAATTGACCCAAATGGGTTAAGTGACCCAACCGCAAAAACTGTAATCGCGGAAAAAGGCGTTTGGCTAAGAAACTATTTTGCCCATCCAATATTGTTCGTGGTTCCACTTTTGGCAATCATTTCATCGGTTTTGACAATATTCTTGTCAAAGATTGGGCGACCAGTAACCGCATTTGTTACAAGTGGTTTGACAATTGCAATGACAATTACAACTGCGGCGATTGCTTTATTCCCATTCTTGATGACCAGTAAATTAAATCCAAGCCATAGTTTGACAGTGTTTGATGCGTCAAGTTCGCCAATGACACTTTGGATTATGACAATTGTTGCAATTATTTTTGTGCCAATCGTCTTAAGTTACACTGCTTGGGCATATTCAATTGTGCGCGAGGCAATCAACGAAAAATACATTCACGAAAATAGTAATGAACTTTATTAGAAAGGATTTCACATGTGGTATTTCGCATGGGTTTTAGGACTGGCAATGGCGCTTATGTTCGGCGTTCTTAACGCGATGTGGCTAGAGCGAGAAGAATAGCCAAGCACCATTGCACGCACAAATCAAAGTCATCGACCACCCCTTAACGGCCAGGACTTGATAAGTGCACAGTAAGGCGGAGGCGAAAATGCTTCCGCCTTTTTGTTTTTATTTTACGGGTTGCTTTTGAAGTTTACGCGCCAAAGTTCGTCTATGTAGCCCAAGGCGGCGCGCGGTTTCGGAAATATTATAATTGGTATCAATCAAAGTTTCTTGAATTCTTTCCCATTCAAGGCTTTTGATTGATGACTGGCGATGAGTAATTTCGACATCAGTTCGCCCTTTTGTTGCACCGAATGCTTCCAAAATTTCATTTGCATTTGCGGGCTTTGCAAGATAGTGGCACGCACCGAGTTTCATGGCCTCAACCGCTGTATTGATGCTTGCATATCCTGTTAAAACCACAATTTTCATTTCTGGATTTATGGCAATCAATTCTTTTGTAACTTCAAGGCCATTGCTTTGGTTGAGGCGTAAATCAACCACAGCAAATTCAGGCAATTGATCGTTTGCAATAACTTTTGCGCCTTCTAAATCGCCAGCAACGAGCGATAAATATCCACGCTTAATGAATGAAGATGCCAAAGCACTGGCAAGAGAAAGGTCATCGTCAACAACAAGTATTTTCTTCATTTTCAAACCTTAATCGCAGCCTTGGGAATGGTGATTTGAACAATCGCGCCAGCCCCAATGTCTTTGTTTTTTACTTCTAGTTTTCCACCCAAATATTTTAAAGTATTTGCTACTAAAAACAACCCAAGCCCATGACCATTTTCCGCTTTCGTTGTGTTAAATGGTGTGCCAATTTTCGCAATATTTTTGAAATCAAATCCATGGCCGAAATCTTCAATATCAATTTTGAAATCGTCTATATTTTCCATTGCGCGCAAAATAACTTCGCTAGAATCCCTAGAGCGTGAAGCTTCGAATGCATTATTCAATATATTAGTAATGGATTGCCCTAAATTCTTATCGCAGAAACACAAATTGGTTGAAATTTTTATTTCCCGAACCAATTTGGGCGAATAGCCATTCATTCTTAACCATTCATCCGCAGTTTGGTTTAAAAAATTCGCCAAATCGTCAGATTTTGCACTTTCCGTTCGTGTTGCCCCAGATGCCGCCAAAATGTCAGAAAGTCTTGTTTTGCATAGATTCAACTGATTGACCATGTTTTCAATCTCTGCATCTCTTTCTGATTTTTTCTTTGGTGGCCCAAATTCTTGCCAATCGGAAAGAATAACAGAAAGTGTTGCCATTGGCGTCCCTAATTCATGAGCCGCCCCAGTAGTCAAAAGCCCCAGTCGAACTAATTCTTGTTCTTCAAAAGCCTTTTTATTTGCGTCACGCAATAATGCTTCTTTGGTGCGCAAAGTTTCGGAAATTCGGTTTACGAAGAACACCAATAAAACCGAGCTTAAAAAATAAGCAAACATCATGCCTTGAATATGCATATCAAAGAATGAAGTATGGCGCATATTATGCACAATTGCAGGGCTTTCAAATAATTCAAGCGAAATATAAACAATAATATTAAATGCGAAAACACCCCAAGCTAAACGACGAGGTAGCATCAAACTTCCCAGCATAAGTGGCACAATTAGCAATCCCGCAAATGGGTTCGATGGACCACCAGTCTGATTCAAAATCAAAAATAGAAATGCAATATCAACCAAAAGCCAAACAAATATATGGATATCCGTAATTTTTGACTTTTCGCGTCCCATTAGAAAAGAGTGGAAGTTAAAAACCGCAAAAATAGCAATCTCACCATAAATCACGCGCACAGGCATCATTATGTCGGCAAGGAAATAAGCAACGGTTGATAGTGCAATATAACAAATTATCGAAAGTGTTCGAAATAATACAAGCAGTTTGAAATTCGCCCGCGAAGCACTTTCTTCGGCATTTTCTTCTTTGTAAGTTTTAACTGAATTAGGCATGCCCAATATTAGCAAAATATCATAAGAAAATGCAAATTTATAAAATAAGATGACACAACTAACATGAAGCCCAACACAAAGTTGGATATTGGTTGTTTTTATAAGTTAAGCAAAGGTGTTGAAGCGTATTTTGAAAGGCGCAAGGTGGAAAGTCCTGCCCACTTCCTTGAAATAAATAGCCCTATTTACTGTCATGCTCACTCATTAGTTCGTGACCAAGAAGCCAGTCTTCGTCGCCGTCAACATAATGTTCTTTTTTCCAGATTGGGGCGCGTTTTTTTAATTCTTCGATTATGTAGCGGCTTGCTTTGAATGCTGCATCGCGGTGTGGGCTGCCGACGGCGATTATTACGCTTATGCCGCCGATTTCCAATTTGCCTTTGAAGTGGGAAATATAGATTTTTAATTTATTTTCAAAATTATTTATGGCTTCATTTGATATTTCGGTAAAAACTTTTTCGCAAAGAATTTTATGTGCATCATAGGAAACAGCATTAACAGGGCGGCCAAGATTGGTGTTTCTTACACGCCCAACAAATAAATTTGCGCAACCATTATCACCATGATCAACGAAATCTATGGCTTCGTTTAAGTTTAGTGTTTCACTTGTTACAATTGTTTTTATTTGCATATTATCCACCATTAACAGGTGGCAAAATTGCCAATTTCATTGATGAATTTAATTTATAATCTTTTGGATAAATCCTATCATCATCGGCAAAAGCGCATGTGTTGATAAGGTTTTGCAAATTCCCATCATCATATTCTTTTAGATTATTAAAAAGAATTTCTTTCAAATCAGCAATTTCAATATTTTTATTAGCACGCAAAATTAAGGGTGATTGTGATTTAAAACGTGACAATGCGCCATATAATTCAATTTCGATTTCAATTTCAGCGCCCATTAATGACCCCTGTTGAAAAAACATATATCAACAATTTCACCAGATGAAATTTCAAATTTTTCCGCATCAATTATTACCCATGAATTTGCGTGTGCAAAAGGTTGGATTTTAAAAGATTCTTGCCCATCCAAGATTTGGGTTTGGAAGGTTTCATCTTTATAATTTGTGACTGCTTTGAAAAATTGGGTTCCTTTGAATTTTTTGGAAAAAGAATTTTCTAATTTTGCTCTGAAATGCTGTCTTATTGGGATAACAAACATATTTTGAAGTGCGTGCTTAACAAAAAATTCAAAGCCAATCGCGCTTGAAATTGGGTTTCCTGGAAGGCCAAAAAACAAGCTGCCATTCTTTAATGTTGCAAAGATTATTGGTTTGCCTGGCCTTATATTCACTTTGTGAAAATGAATATTTGCGCCCGCAATTTCCAATGCTTTGGGAATAAAATCCCATTTCCCCGCAGAGACCGCACCCGTTGAAATTATTATAGAATTGTCATCGATATTTTTTAAGAAATCAGTGAATTTTTCAATATTGTCTTCATGAATGCCCGAATATTCAACTTCCAAACCTAATTCTTTGGTTTTGGAAATTAAATATGGTGCGTTCGAATTATATATTTGCCCATCTTCAAGGGGGCCAGAATTATATGGCCTTAATTCATTTCCTGTTGAAATGATTTTTATTTTTGGGCGTGCATAAACTTCTATTCTATCAATACCTTGCGCGGCGAGTACCATGATTTTTTCAGGTGTGATTTGGCTGTTTTTCTCAATTAGTTTATCGCCAATTTTGGTATCTTCGCCAATATATCTTATATTTTGTCCTTTGTTTGCGGGGGCTTTAAAGCCGATTGAATTTTCATTTACAATTGTGTTTTCGATGGGGATAATCGCTTCAACCCAATTTGGGGTTTTTGCGCCCGTCATTATGTGGCATGTGCTTAAATCATTATTTTCATCAACAATCTGCCCCGCCGCAATGGTTTGATTTTTTGGAATAAAAATTGGCTTATCTTCTTTGGCGTTTTCAATCCAATTGATTTTAACGCCAAAGCCATCCATCGCTGAATTATTAAATGATGGAACACTAATTTTAGCGAAAATATCAATTGCACAAGTTGCGTTTAAACATTCCAATAAATCTAATGTTTCATTTTTTGGTTGTGGCAGATTTTGGGCAATGATTGATTGTGCGGTTTCGAATGAAATCATTTTTCAC
>JAPUEP010000130.1:1657-13752 GCA_027492515.1 Hyphomonadaceae bacterium | reverse complement strand
ATTGCGGCAAGACCTTTTTCATCTTTCGATTTAAAATATGGCGCCAAATAGGTTTCAAAGAATTTTACGTCTAAATCTTTGAATGAAAGCTCATCAAGTTTGAAAGATACTGGTTCATTCTCATAAATTCCGTCAATATTGAATTTATTGAAAGAGAAGCTGCCAACTTTATCTTTTGAAAAATCATTTATTTCAAAATTGCCAAGATTCAGACCGATAAAAGAACTTCCGTCTTTACCTTTTAACATACCATTTTTTGGCTTTACGTTCATATCGGTCATTTTGAATTTTTTAAATTCAAAAGAAGCGATTGCATCCAAATCCTTTTTATCACTCATGCCTTTTTCAGATTTTTTATCTAAATCTTCAAGCATAGCTTCATTTGGTTCATCCCATGCGATAGTTCCAATTCGAAGGTCTGCTTCCTTATCAAGTGGAACAAGAATGTCATTTGCACTCATATTTTTGAAGCTTTTGAATTTATCGCCATCAAATTTTGCATTTTTAATAGTAAAGCTTTTTGCGGTTAAATCTTCGCCGCGCTCTGCATCTTTTAAGGTTACATTTTTAAAAACAATGTCACCTGAAAATGCTTGGCCGTTTTTTGAAAAAAACAATTTATTACCATTTGCGAAATCAATCTTTTCATTTGAATGAAATTGTATTTCTTCGGCAATTACTAAATCTTCATCGCCTTTAAGGCTTGCACCGAAAATTTGAAAATCAAAATTTTGATCAATTGGCGATATACTTAATATAATTTTATCCGCCGATGAATCACTTCCCATTTTCACTTTTTCAAAAATCGCAACGCCATCTTTTATTGTTTTAGTGGCATAAGTGAAATCAGGGGTAGATTTTTCAATGCCAAGTGCCTTAATCGCCTGATCAACACTTGGTGTATTTGCAGCATAAGACAGATTTGCACTCGAAAAGTTCAAGCTAAGTGCAAGAAGTGAAGCCGCCGCAATATATTTTATTCCATTTTTGTTACTCATTAAATTCCCCCATAAATGCCCTATCATGCACTATGACTAATTATTAAAACTAATAAAAGTAATTGTGGCAAAATTATTGCTAGAATTGTAGATTTACAAGCAGAACTTTAAAATCTACTGCGCATATTTTTTAAAGCCCTTATTTCCAAATCAGCAAGAGGTTTATTTGTTTTTATAAGGCCCTAATTTTTCTGACCTTGAACTTCTTTTACGATTTGGTCGATGCTTTTAACCTCTTGCGGCGGCGTATTTGGTGCAGCTTCTGAATTTGGCGGCGCATTAACACCCTCTGGCTGTTGTGGATTCACAGCAACAACATTAGTTGTTTCATTTCCAACAATAGCAGGCGAATCAATTGGCTGCGCATCGCTATCTGCTGGTAATGTTGGGAATGCTTGCTCATTCAATGGTGCACCGACAGGAAGTAAGAAAGCACGTGGCGGCGTCCCCTTCATCGCATTCACCATGAAATTATGCCAAATTCTTGCAGGCGCAGAGCCACCAGTTACTTTGTTCATTTTGATTTTGAAATCATCATTCCCAACCCAAACACCCGCTGTATATCCTGCTGTATAGCCAATAAACCACGCATCGCGATAATCAGATGTTGTGCCAGTTTTGCCAGCAACCATATATCCCGGTAATTGTGCGCCGCGTGCAGTACCAGCGTCAACAACTTGCTTGAGCATTAAATTCATATTGCGCAAATTTCCGTCATCAACAACGCGGCGTGGGCTTGGGGCTGGTCTTTCCCAAATTATTTTACCTGATTTGGTTCTAATGCGTTTAAAACCAAAAGGCGTTATTGCAGCACCACCATTTGAAAATGGCACATAAGCAGACGTAAGCTCTAAAGGTGAAACAACTTCTGTACCAAGTGCCAATGTTGGTTCAGGTTCAAGGCGCGAACGAATACCAAGACGGCGCGCGACACGCACAACAGCATCGCGACCTGCTTCTTCGGCTAATTGAACCGCAATTGTATTCACTGATTGCGCCAATGCGCTAATTAAAGGCATAGAGCCGCGATATGAATTATCATAATTTTGCGGCGACCAATTACCAACTTTAATTGGTCTATCGATACGCACTGAATATGGTGTTTCACCGCGCTCTAAAGCTGCCAAATAAACAAATGGTTTGAATGATGAACCTGGTTGACGTTTTGCATCAGTAACGCGGTTAAATTCACTTTCATTATATGAACGACCACCAACCATTGCGCGAACACCACCATCGCCAGAGATTGCAACCAAGGCCGCCTGCCCCATATTTAGGGTTTTGAAATTGGCGTTAAATTCTTTGGAAATTGCATCTTCGGCATAGGCTTGTTGATTGGCATCAAGTGTAGTTTCAACAATTATATCTTCAGTTGGTTCGCCAATTTGTGTTCCAACCGCAGGCTCTATCCAATCAAGGAAATATCCAATGTTTGACCCGCGCGCATTTTCAACAAAGCGAAGTGGCTCTTTAACCGCTTGAAGGCGCTGTGCATGCGTGATTACGCCTTCATTTTCCATAACATTAAGAACAACAGTTGCACGTTGTGCAGCGCGCTCTGTTGAAGATACGGGGCTATATTTTGATGGTGCTTTCAAAAGGCCCGCCAATAATGCCGCCTCTGAAATGCTCAATTGTTGTGGGGTTTTGTTGAAATAACGCTCGGCTGCATCTTGAAGGCCATATGCGCCAGCGCCAAAATATACACGCGCCAGATAAAGCGACATGATTTCATCTTTAGTGAATTTATTTTCAAGCCATAATGCTAATAATAATTCTTGCGCTTTACGTTTAAGGTTTTGATCTGATGATAAAAATAAGTTTTTTGCTAATTGTTGCGTAAGTGTTGAACCACCTGCAACCACGTGCCCTGCGCGCAAATTTGTAAGCATGGCGCGGCCTAAACCAAAAATATCAACCCCAAAATGGTGATAGAATTTTCTATCCTCAATTGCCATTACGGCCTCTGGCACATATTTCGGTAGGGTTTTTAAATCAACGGGCGGTGCATCTGCTGCACCGCGGCGTTCAATAACTTGGCCATGAATATCAACATAGGTTATTGATGGTCTATCAGTTTTGCGCCACAACTCTTCGGGATCTGGTAAGTCGGATGCAACCCAAATAAAAATACCAACACCAATTACGGCACACCATAAAGATAAAACCGCACCCCAATAAGCAATTGTTCCCCAAAAGCCACGACCGGGCCTTTTTTGTTTGCGAACTTTAAATTGGGAAGGTGGGCGTCTTCTTGGCCCTTGGTCATAGCCTTGTGGGCCATTATCATATCCACCATTATAGCCATTATTGCCATTTGGTCGATTTGAATTGCCTCTTCTGCCACCGCGTTTGGCCAATCTTTACACTCCGAGATTGATAGTTAACAATAGATAAATATAAATTAAACTGGGTTAATGAAACCTTACATAAGCATGAATCAGGCAAAAATAGGTCTTAATTTGTGTTAAAAATATGTCATTTACAGGAACAATCCTGTAAGTTTGAGATATCAACTTACCTTTGATAAAATTTCCAATGCTTGTTCATGAATTTTTTGGTTAGAAGCGGCAATCACACGCCCCGTTTTTGGGTTTCGATTTCCCTTCCAATCTGTAAAAATACCGCCCGAATTTTCAACAATTGGAATTAGTGCCGCCAAATCAACAATTTTAAGCCCGTTTTCAACAACCAGCCCAATTCCACCCAATGCCAATAATCCATAGGCGGTGCAATCAAGGCCGTAACGTGCAACGGGTGCTTTTTTTCTTATCTCATCAAAAGCCACCCTTTCTTCGCCATGAAATAGATAAGGGTCGGTTGTGGCAATTACACTATTTTCAATCAATGCATCGTTTTTGGTGATTAATTTGCGTTCTTCATTATGTCTTTGCCATATCGCTTGATTTGGATTGCCAATCCATCTTTCACCTGTGAATGGTTGGTCCATTATTCCTATTATCGGTTCGCCATTATAATATGCGGCAATCAAAACGCCCCAAGTTGAAGTGCCCGCAACAAAAGCGCGCGTTCCATCAATTGGATCCAAAATCCAAAGCCAACCTGATTTGCCTTCTTTATCGCCATATTCTTCGCCAATTATTGCATCATCTGGGCGGTGTTTTTGGATGGCATCGCGCATTGCATTTTCGCACGCACGATCAGCAAGGGTTACGGGGTCATATTCAATTTCCCCTTTATTTTCTGCGCCATGTTCACCGCGAAAAAAAGGTAAGGTTGCATCACGTGCAAGGTCGGCTAAATGATTGGCAAATTGGGTTATTTCTGAAATTTGATTTTGCATAAAATCTCAATAAATGAATTTGCACAAAATAAAAAGGGCGCATAAAGCGCCCATAATTATTATGTTTTTAAAAGATATTATGCAGCAGCTAAAATAGATTCTAATCTTTCAACTGATTTGCTTGCTTTAGCTTTTTCAGCATCGTTTTTTGCATCGCGTAAATCTTCTTGGGCGTTTTTCAAATCTTTTTCGAAAGCGGCTTTGTCAATTGAATTCAAATCAACCGCATCTTCTGCCAAGATTGCAACGCCTTTGCCGCTTACATCAACAATACCGCCGCCAACATACATTTTAGTCTCTTGGTTTCCAGTTATAATTCGAATAACACCAGATTTAACAACACTCATAAGTGGGGCATGGTTTACCAATGCACCAAATTGACCGTCGCTACCTGGAACAACAACTTGATCAACTTCGCCCGAAAATAATTCACGTTCAGGTGAAACCAAAGAAAAATGTAATTTAGAAGTATTTGTATCGTTTGCCATACGCGCTCAATATCTAATCATCACCGAATTAGCAAGTATATTACCACTTTTTGATGCACAAAATCACATCACGCTTTAGTCGTAAAAAAAGCCGCGCTAAACATAGTGCGGCTTTTTTATAAAAGGTTTTAATTAAGCCTAGGCAACTAACGCTTCAACATCAGTCTTAACTTTTTCAGATGCACCAGCAACTTTTTCAAATGCGCCATTAATATCTTCAAGGCTTGCAGAGATTTCATTTACCGCACCTACCGCTTGTTGCATATTTTCCGAAATATCAACTGTTACGGCGTTTTGCTGTTCAATTGCGCTTGCAACTGAGGCCACATTTTCAAGAACTGAATTCATTGAATTTGAAATCAAATTAAGCGATTGCACAACTTCACCAGATACGGATTGCATATTTGCAATTTCGCTTCCGATAGTTTGGGTTGAATTTGAAACCTGCGAAGCAAGTGTTTTTACTTCACTTGCCACAACCGCAAAGCCGCGTCCCGCCTCACCTGCACGTGCAGATTCGATGGTTGCGTTCAATGCCAATAGGTTAATTTGACCCGCGATATCTTGAATAATAGTCACGATATTATTCATTTGTGCCGCAGATTGTGCCAAATTATCAGCAGAGCGATTCGCAGCCTCAGCATGCGAGAATACGCCTTCAACATTATTTTTGGCATTTGTCATATTAATTGAAATGTCTTTGACGCTTTGGCTCATTTCTTCGGCAGCCGCAGCAACACTATTAACAATCGCACCAGTTTCAGTTGATGCAGACGCAGCCTTTGAAGTCATTTCAGCCGCAATATTAACCTGACCGACAACGCCGCCAAGATTTTGGTTGATTTCATGGCTTAAATCATCGTTGCGCAATCTACGTTTTACTGTTTCGGTAATATCAGTTGCAAATTTAACAACTTTTACAACGTCACCGGTATCATCAAAAATTGGGTTATAAGAGGCCTGAATATAAACTTCACGCCCGCCTTTACCAATTCTTTTATATTCTGCGGCTTGGAATTTGCCGGCACGTAATTCATCCCAAAATCTTACATAATCATTTGAGCGCGCATAATCGCTTTCGCAGAACATTGAATGGTGCTTGCCAGCAACTTCACTCATTGAATAGCCCAAAGTATTTAGGAAATTATCATTCGCAAGTATAATTTCACCTGTTGGCTTAAATTCAATAACCGCCTGTGCGCGGTTGATTGCATCAATTTTACCTTTTGAATCAATTGCCGCATTTTTTGCATCAGTAATATCGGAAGCAAATTTAATAACTTTTACAACTTCACCTTTTTTATTTTTAATTGGATTATATGAAGCTTGTAACCAAACTACGCGACCACCTTTTGCAAAGCGTTTAAATTCGCCAGCTTGGAAAATGCCATTTGAAAGATTTTGCCAAAATCTATTATATTCGTTTGTATTCACATATTTTGAATCGCAAAAAATCCTATGATGATTTCCAACAATTTCTGAAAGGCTATAACCTACAGCATTGAGGAAATTTTCATTAGCATGAACAATCTCACCAGTTGGTTTGAATTCAATTACGGCCTGTGAAGCGTTTAACGCATCAATGGTAGCTTGTAGGTCATCATTTTTTGGTGGAAATAGCATCTTTTCCTCTTTCGTTTTTTTCAACATAGAAGTTAATTTTTAAACCTTTATAAATTCCAATAGTAAACAAACGGTAATTAAAACCTAGGGTTTTATTTTTTTAAATGACTATTTACGTAACGAAACAGTTGAAAATATAAATTGATTTTATATGTCCCCAATTTTTTGGCATTTAGGCAAAAAAAAGGTAGAAAATGAATACTCAGCCATCAAAACCAATCAATTTTATCGATCTTAAGGCACAACGCGAATATCTTGGCGTTAAAATTGATAATGCAATCAATAATGTCGTTAATTCATGCGCTTTTGTGATGGGCCCACAAGTTCGTGAGTTTGAGGCGCAAATGGCACAATTTGCAGGTGCAAAATACACTTTATCCTGCGCAAATGGAACTGATGCAATCGCATTACCATTAATGGCATGGGGTGTTGGCGAAGGTGATGCAGTATTCTGCCCTTCATTTACATTTGCAGCAACCGCAGAAGTTATTCCATGGGGTGGCGCCACTGGTGTTTTTGTTGATGTACTTCAAGATACATATAATATGGATCCTGACCACCTTGTGGCATCAATTGAAAAAGTTATCGCAGATGGCAAATTGACGCCAAAAGTTGTTATTGCCGTTGATTTATTTGGTCAGCCCGCTGATTATCCAAAAATCCGCGCGATTTGTGACAAATATGGCATGAAGCTTATTTCAGATTCTGCACAAGGATTTGGTTGCACATTAAATGGCAAACACCCAATCGAATGGGCAGATTGCCAAACCGCAAGTTTCTTCCCTGCCAAACCACTTGGATGTTATGGTGATGGCGGCGCAGTAATTACTAATTCCCAAGAAGACTGGGATTTAATGGATAGTTTGCGCGTTCACGGCAAAGCCGTTGCAGGCGATTTGGCGGGCAAAACATTTGACCATGACCCAAAATACATGAATATGCGTATCGGCATGAATTCACGCCTTGATACAATTCAAGCCGCAGTTTTAATTGAAAAACTTGCAATTTTTGCCGAAGAAATTGAAAAACGTAACGCAATTGCCGCCTATTATTATGAAGGCCTTAAAGATGTTTGCGTTGCACCTGTTGTAATCGAAGGCGGGGTTTCAAATTGGGCACAATATACAATCGAAGTTCCCAATCGTGATGGTTTGATGGCATATTTGCGCGAAAATGGCGTTCCATCTGCGGCTTATTATCCAATACCAATGCATGTTCAGGGGCCATATTTAGGCTTTGAAAATACAGGCTATGGCATCTTACCAATTACAGAGCATAAGGCGGATGTGGTTATGTCCCTTCCGATGCACCCATATTTGGATAAGGAAACCCAAGATTATATTATTGCGAAAATCAAAGAGTTTTTGGTTAAGTAAATCAATTGAAAGTCAATTTAGCGGCAAGTGTTTTTAGCTCTCTTGTCGCTGTTGATAATTCTTTATTAGCTTTTTTTAATTCTTCAAGACTATAAGTTGTTGTTTCAATTTCATTCTTAATATTTTGTGGATACTGTTGAAAGCTAACGCTATAAAGCTCAGAATTTCTTTTAGATACGATATTTGCAACCATGCTATGAACTAATACATTACGCATTTTTTCATATTGCTTTATTTGCAATATTATTTTCGTTATATTTGCAAAATTATTTGCATCAATATTAAAATTTTCAAAATATTTCAAAAGATTATCAGAGCGCTGACTTGAAAAAACACCCCATGTAAATTCTTCTTCTGTATTTGCTTCAATTATTTTTTTCCATAGTTTTGAGATTTCAAACTCATATATACAAAAATCATTTAGAAATTTTCCACGAATTTGCGCTAACTGATTTATAATTTGCGCCTTGGTCTCACTTTTTGAAATGATGAAATTATCATTCTGCGCATTTAGCACATTTGACGGATTTGGTGATGCTTTTTTGGTTGATTTGGTTTTATCTACCTGAGCTTTATTTTCAAGTGAAATCTTTGTCTGCATTACTTGAGATAATATTGGTCTTGCCATAAACTATATTATCACTGCAAAGTTAATATAAATTAAAATTACTTTGCTACCAACAATTTGTACCCAACTAAACAGAGCACAATTGCCAAAATTGTCCTTAAAATTTTCTCTGGGATTTTTGGGGCAAAAAGTGAGCCTATAATAATTCCTGGAATTGAACCCGCCAAAAGCGAGATAAGAAGCGCAAAATTCACCTGCCCCATAAAAATATAGCCAATACCCGCAAAAAGGGTAAGTGGCACGGCATGGGCAATATCGCTTGCAACAATTCTTAGGGTTGATAGTTGTGGGAATAGTAAAATAAGCGCCGTAACACCAATCGCCCCCGCCCCAACCGAGGTTAATGAAACGAGCCCACCTAAAAACACACCGGTAATTATTGTTAAAACCGCATTGGTTCTTGTATTGCTATCATGCGAATGGTCTTTTGAAAATTTAACAATATAGCCGCGCCCAATCACAAGCGCCGCAGTTGCAAATAGCGCAAAGCCCAAAAACTTTTTTATCATCTTTGCAAATTCAGGTGTTTGACCATGAATTTTGATTGCATAAAGCGTTAAAATTGTTGCAGGAACCGAACCAATTGCCAATAGGCCAACAATTTTCCAATCAACTGATTTTCGCCGATGATGAACAATTGTGCCGAACATTTTGGTAATTGCGGCATAAATTAAATCGGTGCCTACGGCTGTTGTTGGATGAATTCCAAAAAAAAGGACAAGGATTGGCGTCATTAATGAACCACCGCCAACACCAGTTAGCCCAACAAGTGTGCCCACTAAAAAACCTGAAAAGGCAAAAACTGGATCAAAAGATTGCAATAATTTTGCAATCTCAGAATATATTTCAGTCATTATCCAACCTTTTCTAATTTGTAGAATTCAATAATGTTTTTGTTGTTATAAAATCAATGTCTATAATAGAATTTAAAACTCTTATATAGCAAATATACAGAATGGAATTTTAAATGTTTGATGAAGCGGCTAAAACCTATATTATAAAAGGGCAATTATGGCTGTGGAATGGTGAAAAAGGTTCGTGGCATTTTTTTACAATTCCTGCTGATATTTCAAATGAAATCCATTTTGCAACTAAATTGCGAAACTATGGTCAAAGGCGTGGTTTTGGTTCAATTAAAGTAAATGTTCAAATTGGCAAAACACATTTTGAAACCTCAATTTTCCCAAGCTCTAAAGATAAGACCTATCTTTTGCCAATTAATGCAAAAGCCAGAAAGGCAGAGAATATTGGTGCAGGTGACGAAATCGAAATTCATCTAAAGCTAAAAGAAATATAATTAATCCAACATTGCAATTTTACGAAACGCCAAAAGTGAATAATCAACAATTTTCAATAATTCATCACGTTTAACACCTGTTTTCGCCTGTACAGCAATTCCAGAGTTTACGGTCATAACAAAACAAGCAAGCGCCTTGGCGTCGGCATTTTTTGGTAAGTCGCCATCTGATTTCGCTTTTTCAAATCTATCGGCCATCCAACCCTCTGCGGTCATTCTTAGTTTTGACATCATATCGGATAATTGTTGTGATTCAGGGCTTGTAACCAATGCGCCTTGCACCATTAAGCAGCCGTCTGGCGCTTCGGGATTGGTAACTAAATCAACCTCACCCAGTAAAATTGCCTGTGCAACTTCATAAGCAGTATCAAGCGCCAAAGCAGGCGCGTAAATATTGGCATTGGTTTTTCCATAAAGCTCAACAGATTGGAAAAATAATTGTTCCTTATTGCCAAAAGCTGCGTAAAGGCTTGGCACATTTATCCCCATTGCTTTGGCAAGATTGGCAATTGACACGCCTTCAAAACCATGACGCCAAAAAAGATGAAGTGCGGTTTTAAGCGCATTTTCCTTGTCAAATTTTCTTGGGCGACCTTTGGTTTTATTATTTTCAGACATTTTTGTATTGTTCACTAAATAAATACTTGACACACGCATTTTCTTTTTATAGCGTTCATTACATTAAAACAATAGATTTTAAAAGGTAGGTTAAAATGGCAAATGGTCATATTTATTTTGAAATTCAAGCAGATGATGTAAATCGTGCGATTTCTTTTTATAAAAATGTATTTGATTGGGAATTTGCGTTAAACCCGCATGCGCCAATTGAATATTATCATATTGAAACTGGTGGCTCACGCGGTGGTCTTTTAAAACGTCCTGCACAAGTTCCGCCAAAAATGTGCGGTACAAATGCTTTTTGCTGTTCACTTGAGGTTGATGATTTTGATTCTTCATCATCAAAAATCATTGAAAATGGTGGCATCATTGCGCTTCCCAAAATGGCAATTGCGGGTACATGTTGGCAGGGTTATTTTCTTGATACTGAAGGCAATGTTTTTGGCATTTTCCAAGTTGATGAAAACGCAAAATAAATTACGTCTGAAGGAAAAATGATGAGTGAAAAATTAAAACCCTTTATCTGGCTTGATAATAATATCGAAGAAGTTTTTGCCTTCTACAAAAGTGTTTTTAAAGATGCCAAAATTATTTCACAAAGTCCGTTTACTGGCGCAATTGAAATCCTTGGGCAAAATCTGCTTTTCTTAAATGGTGGGCCGATGTTTAAATTAACCACTGCATTCTCACTTATGATTGATTGCAAAAACCAAGAAGAAACAGATTATTATTGGGATGCCCTAACCAAGGATGGCAAGGAAAGCCATTGCGGATGGTGCGAAGATAAGTATGGAATTACATGGCAAATAACGCCATCAGAATTGGTGGAATTACTATCGCACCCGGACAAAGCAACAGCCGAATATGCGCATAATGCCATGATGAAAATGGGAAAAATAATAATTAAGGATTTGTACCCAAATTAAAAGTTTGGTTCAAAAACTCACAGCGCATTTTTTCAATAAATTCCTTCAAAAGCCTTTGACGATTGCCGCGATATTTTTCGGGTAAAACCGCAAGATTATCAGCGCGGTCGGTTCTAAAGCTGCGTAGATCTTGGCGTAATTCGCAATAAGCAATGATTAGGCGTTGTTTATCAAAATATGAAATTGCAATTGGCCAAATTGTTCGGTTGGTTTTTGTGCCATCTTCACGGGCATAATCAAAATTAATTTTATTTTGGGTTCGAATTGCGCGCCTTATTGATGAAACCTCGATATTGTCTTTTTCGATTGAGAAATTTGGCGGAACAACCAAACCTGAATCATAAAGTATTGGGCGCAATTCTTTTGGCAAAATCGTTCCCACTTTGGCGATTGCATCATCGGCGGCACGAATAAGCGCGTCATCACCACGCCTTTTTATCCATTGCAGGCCTAGTATAATGGCCTCTATTTCATCGGCTTTGAACATAAGGGGTGGTAAATCATACCCCTCCCCCAATACATAACCTACCCCCGCCTCACCCGTGATTGGAACGCCATCGGTCATTAGGGTTTCAATGTCGCGATAAATGGTTCTAAGCGAAACCTCTAATTCACGCGCAATTGTTCCGCCCGATACTGGTTTTCTGTATCGACGCATTATTTGTATGATTTGTAATAATCTATCGGCTCTGCGCATATTAAATTCTTTCGAAAATTTGCCATAGCAAATTTTGCTCTTCAGCTTATCCAAAAAGTCTGCAACTTTTTGGGCATCACTTTCTTTTCGAAAATTTGCCATAGCAAATTTTGCTCTTCAGCTTATCCAAAAAGTCTGCA
>JAPUEP010000130.1:0-1557 GCA_027492515.1 Hyphomonadaceae bacterium | reverse complement strand
ACTTTTTGGGCATCACTTTCTTTTTGAAAATTTGCCATGGCAAATTTTGCTCTTCAGCTTATCCAAAAAGTCTGCAACTTTTTGGGCATCATCGCGGTTTTAAATAATAAAATAGTGAAAGCAGCATAGCAAAACTATGCTGACACCATGCTGTCAGCATACTGCCATTATAGTGACAAAATCAAGCCAAGGAGAGATTTGATGATAAAATTATATGGTTTCATGCCAGCATGGGGTTTGTTTGATGTTAGCCCATACGTAACAAAAGCAATAACATTATTTAAAATGGCAAACATCCCATTCGATAAACAAATGGCAGATTTGGAAAGCGTTTCAAAACATAAAGCGCCATATATTAAACTTGAAAATGATGAAATAATTCAAGATAGTACATTCATAAGAAAATATCTTGAAGAAAGCCATGGTGCAAATTTTGATGCCCATTATTCAAAAAAAGAATTAGCCTATGGTTATGCTTTAGAGCGTTTATGCGAAAATCATTTGAATTGGATTTTGACACATGGGCGCTGGATTCATGATGATAATTTCAACAAAGGCCCACGCATGTTCTTTATGAATGCACCAGAGCATATTCGTGAAAATATTATCGCAGAAGTACGTGAACGTATTAAAAACGGGCAAATCGCGCATGGCATTAGCCGTCATAGCGAAGACGAAATTTTCCAATTGGCGAAAATGGATATTGATGCATTAGATGAAGCGCTTGGCGATAATAATTTCATTCTTGGTGATGAGCCATGCGGCTATGACGCAAGTATTCATGGCACTTTGGCGGGCCTTGCAACGCCGCATTTTGATATTAAGGCTGGCGAATATCTTAGAAATAATAAACGACTAATGGCATATATAAAGCGGATGAATGAATTATATTATCCAAATATGTAAAAAAAAGCCCCGCAATGCGGGGCTTAATTTTATTTTGCGCCAGCGCTTAGAAGATGTTCCTCTAAATCATATTCTTTTAGCTTGCGATAAAGCGTAGAGCGACCAATTCCAAGGCGTTTGGCGATTTCGGTCATATGACCTGCATAAAGATCAATTGCATATTCAATTAAATCTTTTTCGATTTGCTCTAGCTTGCGTAAATGCCCGCCCCTATCGAATAAATCAATTTTTTGCGCGATTTCCCCGCTTGCTGCGAAAACAGGCATTTGCGCAGGAATTGGTGAGTTTGCAATTTCTTTAAATTCCATTTGCGGCATTTCATTTGCCGCCTTTAATTCAGGAAGTGCCGCCGCAATTTGTGGGAAGTCTTCTGATTGCAAGAAATCACCATCACACAAAACCATTGCGCGATAAATTGTATTTTCCAATTGGCGAACGTTACCCGGCCAATCAAAACTTTGCAAAAGACCGATTGTTGATGGCGCAACACCTAAAACTTTTTTACCCATATCAGTATTAAAACGGGTAATAAAATGTTTTGAAAGCGCAGGAATATCTTCCTTGCGATCACGCAATGGCGGCGCATCAATTGGAAACACATTCAAGCGATAGAATAAATCTTCACGGAAACGCCCTTCTTGAACAAGGCGC
>JAPUEP010000129.1:2120-13833 GCA_027492515.1 Hyphomonadaceae bacterium | reverse complement strand
CAAATATCGTAATAAGCCGAAAAATTGGGCGCGAACGCGTATGCGAATTCAACCCTCAAGGCTTTAATATGCTTGAGAATTTCGCCAAATATTACCGCGAAATGTGGCATAATCGCTTTGATAATTTGCGCGAAATTGTGGAAAATTAAGTCAGTTTAAAATTTTCTGCCTTTGGAAAAAATTCAATTAATGGCGCCCATTCTTCTTTGTGGTCGCCAACATTATTTGCCATTTTAGGGTTAGTAAGTGAACCTTTAGGCGGGATATATGAACCAATTGAACGTTTTGGGTTTTCGTGCCAATTCAAATTAAAAGCAAAAAATTTCGGGAAATAATATTGGCTGGAATAAGGTAGATTATCATGTATCCACCACGCCAATTTTTGCCAATCGCCAGTTTTATTAAAGTAATCATAAACTTGCAGGACAATTAAACTACAAGATGCACCCGCAAAGCCATATTTATCGCGTTCATCCCAAATATGACCCGCAAAATTATTCTCATTGGAGCCGCACGAATAGCCAGCTTTCCCCATATTTTGCAATTTAGAGCCAAAGCCATTCACTTCTTTTGAACGATAGCCAGAACGTATGGCAAGCCGCCCAAAAACTTCTTGCAAAGGCTCTAATAAATCTTGGCAAAGGCGTTCACCGGTTTGAATTGCCAAATCAGGATTATCGGGAATATTGGAAAATCCGTGAATTGCGGCAATATCCGAATAAAGGAATTCGCGCATAAAAAAATTCTTTGAAAGCCTAACCCTACCAAAATCATTCAATGCGGCGGTAGAGTTTGGCTTTTTCAATTTATGCTGCCTTTTGCACCATCAAAATGGACAATAATTTTCCAAAAGTTGCGCGCAAATCTTTACGATGCACAACCATATCAACCATGCCATGTTCTTTTAAATATTCAGAACGTTGGAAACCAGGTGGTAGTTTTTGGCGGATTGTTTGTTCAATAACGCGCGGCCCCGCAAAACCAATTAATGCATCAGGTTCGGCAATATGAACATCACCAAGCATTGCATAAGATGCCGTAACCCCGCCCGTTGTTGGGTCAGTCAAAAGCACCAAATATGGAAGTTTTTTCTCACGCAATAAATCAATTGCCAATGTTGTGCGCGGCATTTGCATAAGGGATAAAATCCCCTCTTGCATACGCGCACCACCCGCCGCAGTTACACAAATAAGGGCGCAATTCTTTTCGATTGCGGTTTCGGCAGCTTTAATGAATGCCTCACCCGCTGCCATACCTAATGAGCCGCCCATGAAAGAGAAGTCTTGAACAATAACAACAACATCATGCGCTTTGATTTTACCAAAGCCAATTGTCATACAATCTTTTTTGCCACTATTGGTGCGCGCGGTTTTTAGGCGGTCAATATAGCGTTTGTCATCTTTGAATTTAAGCGGATCTTCGACAACTTCTGGCAATGGAATTTCTTCATAATTGCCATCATCGAATAGAAATTTAAGACGCAAATCAGCGCCAATGCGCATGTGGCGACCCGATGGCGTGACCCAAAGCGAAGTTTCCAAATCCGATTTATAAAGCATATCACCAGTATCAGGGCATTTAACCCAAAGATTATCAGGTGTCTCTGTTTTTGGTTTTAAAAGTTTATTGATACCGGGACGAATTCTATCTAACCAGCTCATTAGTTTTCCTTTATTGCAGCAGCACGCATTTTAGCTGCGTATTCTGCTGCTATTTTGGCGCAATCTTGTTTGTTTTGGAAGGCATCATAAACAGTATCAACCAATGCCGCACCAATAACAATGCCATCTGCAAGTTGCGCAGTATCATACGCTGCCTGCTCAGAACGAATACCAAAGCCGATCGCAACCGGTAAACCCGCCGCAGCGCGAACCTTTGCAACCTTATCCTTAATCGCATTTGTATCAATGGCTTTGCCGCCCGTTACACCTGCAACTGAAACATAATAAACGAAACCTTTGACACCCTCTATAACTTTTGGAAGGCGTTTTTCATCTGTTGTTGGGGTTGCAAGGCGGATAAGGGCAATATCATGCGCATTTAATGCGGTACGAAGTTCTAAATCTTCTTCGGGCGGCGCATCAACCACAATCATACCGTCAACACCCGCATCACTTGCCGATTTGGCAAATTTATCATAGCCCATGCTTTCGATTGGGTTTAAATATCCCATCATTACAAGCGCGGTTTCACTATTTTTTGCGCGAAAATTTTTGGCAATTTCCAAGGTTTTCGCCAATGTCATTTTATTATCAAGGGCGCGAATTGCCGCTTTTTGAATTGATGGTCCGTCTGCCATTGGATCTGAAAATGCAAAACCAAGCTCTAAAACATCCGCGCCATTTTTTGCCAATGCATCAATAACTTGTTCAGATATTTCAGGGGTCGGATCGCCAGCCATTGTATATAAAACCAATGCGGCACGGTTTTCATTTTTTGCTTTTTCAAAAGCGTTAGAAATTCTTGAAACTGGCATTCTAACCCCCAATATCCGAACCAAGCGCTTTTGCGATTGTGAAAATATCCTTATCACCGCGCCCTGATAAATTCATTACAACAATGCCGCCTTTACCAATATCTTGGGCAATTTCACCAATTCTTGCAAGCGCGTGCGCGCTTTCCAAAGCTGGTAAAATACCTTCTAATTTGGCGCAAAGCTGAAAAGCCTCTAAAGCATCATTATCCGTTGCCGATAAATATGTGGCGCGTTTTACATCATTCAAAAATGATAATTCAGGGCCAACACCGGGGTAATCAAGGCCTGCGGAAATTGAATGTGCATCGGTGATTTGACCATCTGCATCTTGTAATAAATAAGTTCGATTGCCATGAAGAACACCCGGGCGACCACCACGAATTGCGGCAGCGTGCTTATCAGTATCAAGCCCTTCACCTGCGGCCTCAACACCAATTAGTTTGACGCTTTCATCCGCCAAAAACGGATGGAAAATTCCAAGTGCGTTTGAACCACCGCCAATACATGCAACCACCGCATCAGGAAGGCGACCTTCCATCTCCTGTAATTGCACTTTGGTTTCTTTGCCAATCACACTTTGGAAATCGCGAACCATCGCAGGATATGGGTGTGGGCCCGCCGCAGTGCCGATAATGTAAAAAGTGTCATCAGGGTTTGATACCCAATCACGTAGCGCCTCATTCATTGCATCTTTAAGGGTTGCAGTGCCTGAATTAACCGGGCGAACTTCTGCACCCAAAAGGCGCATACGAAATACATTCGGGCTTTGGCGTTCAACATCTTTTGCGCCCATATAGACAACACATGGCAGGCCAAAACGCGCGCAAACAGTTGCGGTTGCAACGCCATGCTGCCCCGCGCCAGTTTCGGCAATAATTCGGGTTTTCCCCATACGCATGGCAAGAAGGATTTGCCCCATGCAATTATTGATTTTATGCGCGCCTGTATGATTTAATTCTTCGCGTTTAAAATAAATTTTTGCGCCATTATAATGTTCGGTTAAACGTTCGGCAAAATATAATGGGCTTGGGCGGCCCACAAAATGTTTTAAATATCCATCAAGCTCTTTTTGAAATTCAGGGTCTTTTTTAGTGGCTTCATAGGCTTCATTAAGTGCCAGAATATTTGGCATTAAAGTTTCGGCAACAAAGCGCCCACCAAATTGCCCAAACCGCCCATTGGCGTCAGGATATTGATCCCAATTATTCGCTTGTGTCAATTTACCCTCTTTTTGCATTTTCTATAAAGGATTTGATAAGTTCGGGGTTCTTTATTCCCAAAGAACTTTCAATACCAGAGGAAACATCGACATTGCGCGCATTTGTTGCAGCAATTGCATCGGCCACATTTTGCGGATTAAGCCCACCCGATAAAAACCAATCAAGGTTTTGTGGCAAATCTTTTAAAAGTGACCAATCAAAGGAAATGCCAAAACCGCCAACATTTTGCGCGCCCTTTGGTGGTTTGGCATCAAATAAAATATATTCAACCTTACCAAAATACTGACGCGCATTTTCAATATCCGCTTTATTTTCAACGCCAATTCCCAAAATGATTTTAAAACCTTGCGCCTTTATTTCACTGATACGTTCTAAATCATCTAATTTATGGATTTGCACAAAATCGGGGTTAATTGTATTTTTTAAATCATTTAATAATTCATCATCAGGATTAACCAAAACCGCACAGATTTTGATTTCTGAATTAAGGCTTTTGGCAAAATTTGCCAAATTTTTTGCTTCATTAATGGCGATATTACGTGGGCTTTTGTCAAAAAAAACAAAACCAAGAAAATCAGCGCCACTTTCCACTGCCACGCGAACATTGGCTTCATCTTTTAGGCCACAGATTTTAACTCGAATCATGGAACATCCCTAACAATCACATAGTGCACCGCTTAAATGATAATCTCGATAATGAATATTTATAAATTCCACAATTTACTGCAGTTAAATTTCGTTTTCGGAAACCACGATCACATCACCACCAACCACCACATCACCACATCACCCACCACCGTTAATAAGGTGAAAAATCTCTGTATTATCAATTTATTACTTGATATGCTTTGCACAAATATGCGAATTCGAGTATCGAATTATGACAAAGTATATAACAAAATCCGCTGAATCAAATAGAATCTGCTCTTAATTTGACTTAAATAAGTCAAAAATGCACTTGAATATTAAAACATATTTTTGTATCTTTAGGTGTCGATAACTGATGTGGACGGGCGAGCCCTTCCAAAAGGCCAACAGCCCCGTCCACTATCAATCGTAGGGCTCGGCTTCCATCCCCGAGCTCGGATCCATCTTTATTATAACAAGGCATTTTGTAATGGCAAGGTCAGTGGCGAAAGCTATATTGGAAAAGCAAATAGCTTTAAGGCGAAAATTCTGGCCAACGGTTGAAGATACAGACCTTTGGCTTAGAAATGAACGGCAAGGTTTTGCAACCGTGCCAAGAACTTTGCCGATGATTTGTTGCATTATGGACGACCTTTCCAAGGGAAAGCCATTATCATCTACTTATCTGTCACTTTGGTGTCATGTTTTGGATGAAATGTTTTTGGAAATACAGTCTCCTGCGGGAATGGCGTTTGCTTCTGGGTTCGACGGCGAGAGGGCAGTTAGGACATGGAGAGACCGCATGTCAATTTTAAAAGAATTGGGCTTCATCTGCAGTAAAGATGGGGTCAATGGCGAGTTTTCATACGTCTTATTGTTGAACCCGTATCATGTAATTAGGCGCTTGAAAGCTAATGGCATCGCAGGACTAACTGAGAGGAGATTTAATGAACTTGACGCTAGAGCTCATTATATAGGTGCGAGCGATATGGATGAAAGCTTGCCAGATGACCCAATCAATAGAAAAATGTAGTCATAATTATCATTTTCCACCGCCACGCGAACATTAGCTTCATCTTTTAGGCCACAGATTTTAACTTTAACCATTATCTTTTACCGAATCTGATTTTTGACGAACCATCATATCGCGCATTTCACGTAATAAATCATTGGTTATTTTCGCTTGATCCGAAGTATCGGCTTTATAGATTTTATTGATGATTTTTATCACCGTAAAAACGGCAGAACCAACAATAAGAAATGTAATCATCGTATTTAATACAAGGCCATATTGTATCGCAACTTCTGATATGCCCTTTGAATTATCGGCGGCGCGCAAAATCCATTTTAAATGTGAAAAATCAATTTCATTTCCAAACAAAGACACAAAGGGCATAAAAACATATGAAACGATGGTTTCAATAACTTTTGTAAATGCCCCGCCAACTGCAACACCAACCGCAAGGTCAATGACTTTGCCACGTAAAATAAATTCTTTAAATTCCTGCGCAATTGACATCAATGTCTCCAATATTTTTAACTTGAATAAAATACAATATAAATGCAACCAAAACTCGTAAACAATACGCAATTCGTGGCTTCTATAATAGTGTTTAATCTATGAAGGAATGCAAAATGTACGAGGTTTTTGGCGTACAAAATTATAACCCATCTGAAACAATGTATGATGGCGCAAATGGAAAAATTCCAGTTGCACAAAGCACATTATATCTTTCTGAAAATTCTGTTTCTGCGTGGGCTTTAATTGAAGAAATAATAAATTGGACCAATCGGAAATTTACCAAATCAAATGGTCAATCTGATGATATACCAATATCCGCGCTTCAATTATATTGCGCCAGCCATTATTATTATTACATACGTGATGTTGGTCATAATGCCTTTGTAAAAGCTACTTATGATAAATCTGATGATATATGGCCTTATGTTCTTGCTGGCTTTTTAAATATGGGCGCAATTGAATATATAGAAGTTTTTCAGCAAATGGTTGATTGGGCGGCGCGCAATATTGATGATGGTTGCAATATAGAAAATAGCATGGCCTTCACCGAAGAATTAGAAAGCCTAGATTATAAATTCGAGGCCTTAAACTTGATGAACCCATATTGCGAAATCGCAACAAATTGGATTAAAACATGGGATAATATTGAAATTATTCCCGATAATTTAAGCGATATAACACCACATGTTGTAAATGCCGCATAATTAGAAGCTGATTTCGTTTGCGCTGCATTGCAGCAATCATTATGTTAGTTTCTTATGAAACTAGCTACTTTAAAAAACGGGCGTGATGGGCAATTGGTTTTGGTGTCGCGCGATTTACATTATTTCACCGACGCAAGCCTTATTGCACCTACATTACAATATGCATTGGACAATTGGGCAAAATGCGAACCCGAACTTAAGGCACTTGCCGAATCGCTTGAACATAATGCACTTCCACAAGAAAGATTTCACGAACGTGATGCACATTCACCTTTACCACGCGCCTATCATTGGGCCGATGGTTCTGCCTATGTAAATCACGTTGAATTGGTGCGAAAAGCGCGAAATGCGACCCTTCCCGATAGTTTTTGGCATGACCCATTAATGTATCAAGGTGGTTCGGATGATTTTTCACCACCGCGTTCGCCAATATATTTAAAAGATGAAGCGTGGGGCTGTGACCTTGAGGGGGAAATTGCGGTAATTACTGATGATGTGCCGCAAGGTATTGATGCAAAATCTGCGCTTTCGCATATTAAATTAATTGTGCTTGTTAATGATGTTTCATTGCGCAATCTTATTCCCGATGAATTGGCAAAGGGCTTTGGCTTTTATCAATCAAAACCTGCAAGTGCGTTTTCACCTGTTGCTGTAACCCCTGATGAATTGGGTGACAAATGGGTTAATGGCAAATTGCACATGCCACTTTATGTTGAAATCGATGACAAGCCATTTGGTAAAGCCAATGCAGGCATTGATATGGTTTTTGATTTTGGTCAATTAATCGCCCATGCAGCCAAAACCCGCAACCTTTGCGCTGGTTCAATCATTGGCTCTGGCACTGTGTCAAACAAAGGGTCAGATGGCGGCGCAGGCCTGCCAATATCACAAGGTGGTGTTGGTTATTCGTGTATTGCCGAACAAAGATGTATTGAGATGATTAATACGGGCAAATCAACCACTGATTTCCTTAAATTTGGTCAAAAAGTGCGTATTTTCATGGAAGATGAAAAAGGCCATTCAATTTTTGGCGCCATCGAGCAAAAAGTTGAAAAATTATAGATAATAAAGCAATGACTTATATTACTAAGTTATCTATTTAAGACCTTTTATCATGCTTGCAAAATAGCAAAATTACTATTAATTGCTGCTTACACGCTAAAAGCTCTGGGGAGGCATAAGGCAATAAAATGGACAATAATCGTAAAAGCTTTACCGACCAAGAAGCATTGGATTTTCATAAATTTCCAACGCCTGGTAAAATTGCAATCACGCCGTCAAAACCAATGGCGACACAACGTGATTTATCACTTGCTTATTCCCCTGGTGTTGCGGTTCCAGTTTTGGCAATCGCAAAAGATGAAAATCTTGCTTATGATTACACATCAAAGGGCAATTTGGTTGCGGTTATTTCAAATGGTACGGCGATTTTGGGTCTTGGCAACCTTGGCGCGCTTGCATCAAAACCTGTGATGGAAGGTAAATCAGTTTTATTCAAACGCTTTGCCGATTTGGATTCAATTGATATCGAGCTTTCAACCGAAGATCCAAATGAAATTATTTCGACCGTTAAAAATATTGCCTGCACCTTTGGCGGAATTAATCTTGAAGATATCAAATCCCCTGAATGTTTCGTAATCGAAAGCACATTAAAAGAGCTTTGTGATATTCCGGTTTTCCATGATGACCAACACGGAACGGCAATCATTGCGGCGGCGGGCTTAATCAATGCCTGTGAAGTTACTGGTCGTAAATTAGAAGATATTAAAGTTGCGGTTTCTGGCGCGGGCGCGGCGGGGCTTTCATGTATTTCACTTATCAAAAGCCTTGGTGTTAAGCATGAAAACGTAATTGTTTGTGACCGCGATGGTGTGGTTTATCAAGGGCGCACCAATGGCATGGATCAGTTTAAATCTGCCCATGCAATCAAAACCGACAAACGCACCCTTGCCGAGGCGATTGATGGCGCGGATTGTTTCCTTGGCCTATCTGCCAAAGGCGCAGTAAGTAAGGAAATGGTTGCCACAATGGCGCCAAATCCGATTATTTTTGCAATGGCAAACCCTGACCCTGAAATCACGCCAGAAGAAATTAAAGAAGTGCGTGATGATGCGATTATTGCAACTGGTCGTTCTGATTATCCGAACCAAGTGAATAATGTTCTTGGCTTCCCTTATATTTTCCGTGGCGCATTGGATGTTCGTGCGCGCACGATTAATGAAGAAATGAAAATTGCCGCCGCAAAAGCACTTGCAGCATTGGCGCGTGAAGATGTGCCAGACGAAGTAATGGCGGCATATCATGGGCGTCAGCTTAAATTTGGGCGCGAATATATTATTCCAACCCCGTTTGACCCGCGCCTTATCTCACACGTTCCACCTGCGGTTGCGCAAGCGGCAATGGATACGGGCGTTGCACGCAAAACAATTGACGATATGCAAGCCTATACAAATAAGCTTGCACAACGCCTTGACCCAACTGCAAGCTTTATGCAGCGTATGCAAAATAATGTTCGCGCCAATCCAAAACGCATTGTTTTCTGTGAGGGTGAAGATCCAGCAGTTATTCGCGCGGCAATTCAATTCCAACAATTGGAACTTGGAAAATCAATTCTTATTGGGCGCGAAGAATTAATTCATCGCAATATGAAATTGGTCGGCATTGACCCTGCGGATGTTGATATCACAATCGACAATGCAAGACTTTCAGAGCGTAATGAGGATTATACACAATTCCTTTATAATCGCCTGCAACGGCAAGGTTATTTGGCGCGTGATTGCCAACGTATGGTCAATAATGACCGTAATATTTTTGGTGCATGTATGGTTGCAATGGATGATGCAGACGGCCTTGTAACTGGCGTTACACGTACGGCGCACCAAGCACTTCTTGAAGTTAAACGCGCAATCGACCATGCAAGAAGACAACGCCCAATTGGCGTTTCCATGATGATTGCCAAACACCAAACCCTTTTCATTGCCGATACTTCGGTAAATGAAATGCCAGAAGCACAGGATTTGGCACAAATCGCCATCGAGGCCGCAGGATGTGCAAAGCGCCTTGGCTTTACGCCGCGTGTGGCTTTTGTTGCATTCTCTACATTCGGGCGCCCAATGGGTGAACGTTCGCAAAAATGCCGCGATGCAGTTGCCCTTTTGGATGAGCGTGACGATATCGATTTCGAATATGAAGGCGAAATGTCGGTTGATGTTGCACTTGATGAAGATGCGCGCAAACTTTACCCATTCTCAAGGCTTACTGGCCCTGCGAATGTTTTGGTTATGCCTGCTATCCATTCGGCACATATTGCAACCAAATTGATGGAAACTTTGGGTGAGGCAACAGTTATTGGGCCAATGATTGTTGGTTTGAAAAAATCGGTTCAGATTTGTTCGCTTGGCGCGCCGGTTTCTGAAATCCTTACCTCTGCGACATTGGCGGCATATAACGTTAATTCATAATTTTCGTTTTTGACTTTTTATTGCCGCATTTATAATATATATCACCAATATATATTAATGGATTTAGGATGCGGCATATAAAGTTTTTGATTTTTATTATCTTAACATTAAGTGCAAACAAAGCTTTTGCGCAATGCCGCGTTGGTTCTGGCCCTGATATGGGTGATGGAATCCCATATTGTTCAGACATTGCACCACAAGCTACACAATCATATTCACCAGTTTGGGAAAATAGATGGGGTGCGTTTGCGATTGATCCAAACGTTAAAAAAGGCGGAATTGGCTTTGCGGAAAATATGCGATCCCAAAAAGAGGCCGAAAATTACGCTTTAAAACAATGTAAAAATAGTGGCGGCACAAAAACCTGCGTAATAGAATTTAATTATTATAATCAATGCGCAGTAATTGCATGGGGTGATAGTAATTATTATTGGGCACTAAATGAAAATCCAGCAGAAGCATCTGATACTGCGCTTGAAGGCTGCGCAAAAAATACAACAAATTGCAAATTATATTATTCAAATTGTAATTATGCAGTGCAAATTAGATAAAATATATAAAAGTTTGAATACTTGACTTTTTGTCGCCGCAATTTCAACCTAAATATTCCCAATAGGAATTTGCGCATGAAAAATTTTTTGAAAAAAACTTCCATTCTGGCACTTATTATTTCGCCTTTTGTATCCCATTTGGCATTTGCGCAAACGGCACCAATACAAAAGCCACAAAATAATTGGAATCTAAATGAAACTGATTTCAACCAATTATATGATTGGGATTTGGTCGAAAAAGCTGGTGGCTGTAAACGCACGTCTGAATATGTTGATGCCGCCAAGAAAAATGATGCAGTCGCAAACCTATTAGCGGGCATTTGCCATCGCCGTGGGCTTAATGCGCCATATTCAACCAAAATTGCACGCGAATATTACAAAAAGGCATCAGACCTTGGCCTTGCTTATGCCACTGTAAACCTTGCCGAAGCCTATGAATTTGGTTTTGGCGGGCCGCGCGATATGAAAGAAGCTTATCGGCTTTTCAAACAAGCAGGGGATAAAGGCAATGTTTTTGGCGCGCTTTATGCCGCCGACTTACAAATCAAAGGCGACGGAACAAATAAAGATGTAAAGCAAGGTCTTGAAACCATCAAAAACCTTGCCGATAAAAATAATCGAATTGCCATAAATACTTATGGAAATTACCTTGTTGATGGCAAATATATTGCCCGCGATGCAAAACTTGCCAAAGAGATGCTTGAAAAAGCGCAATCGCTTGGTGAAAATACCGCAACAATTGCCCTTGCCAACGCCTATTTTAGCGGAAGCATTTTCGAACAAGACGAAACCAAAGCACTTGAATATTTTAAAACTGCCGCAAAAAATAATGACCCATTTGGCATGTATAATTATGGAAATGTCCTTGTTATGGGAATTGGTGAAACCGATGATAAAACCCATGGACAAGAATTAATTAAAAAAGCCGCTGATTTAGGCGATGATTTCGCCCGTGTTGCCTATGCTTCATCATTAATTAGCGGTGACAATGGCATCCAAAAAGATACCAAGCTTGGCATTAAAATTCTTGAAGAAGCTATCGCAAATGATGATACTTTTGCAATGAATGTGCTGGCATCTATGTATTATTCGGGCGAATATTTTCCAAAAAATATCGACAAATCAATTGCGCTTTATAAATCCGCCATTGAG
>JAPUEP010000129.1:0-2110 GCA_027492515.1 Hyphomonadaceae bacterium | reverse complement strand
GCGGGATGGCGCAAGCGCCGCTCTTCCCCATCGCCCAAAAGCGAGCTTATGCCGCTGAACACCAGGGAGATCGCCTCGTCACGGCCCAGATCGTCGGCGGCGGCCTTGCGCAGCCACAGTCCATCAATGAGCGCGGCGATGATGAAGCAATGGTCTATAGCGCCGATATTTATCTTGAAAACAAGGATGATAAGGCCAAAGTAAAACTTGGAATAGGAATGCTAAAAGCGGCAATTGCCAAAGATAATAATACTGCGCGCACCCATTATGCCATTTTGTTAATCGATGGCGACATTGTTGAAAAAGATGAAGCCGAGGCCCAAAAACTATTGGAACAAGCAGCCCTTGAAAATGATAGTGACGCAATGTTTGTTCTTGGCAATTTTCTTACCGCCAAAGAAAGCCTAAGTGCGAAAGCGCGTGGTATTGGCTGGCTTGAAAAATCGGCAAGCCTTCATAATAATGGCGGAATGTTATTTTATGGCGCATCCCTAATCGCGCAAATGGACGGCGGCGGCAACGAATTAAAGGGTCTTGAGCTTATAAAAAAAGTTGCAAAATCCAACAGCATTTACGCAGAAGATGCCCGCAAATTCCTTCTTGAAATATCAACCAACCAATGCCCAGAAGGCGACAAACGACCAGAGTGTCAGTCGATTTAAGCCATTCGTGCAGCTTTAATCGCCGCCTGTCTTGCGAATTGTAAAGTTACGGCTTTGCGTCTTGGGGCGCTTAATGGGGTTTTTGTGGTGGGGCGGATTATTTGGCCGCCGAATGTGTCGCAAATGAAATAGCCAATATCTTGCGGTATTAATTCGATTGGGAAATCTTGTGAGACTGCAAAATAGAATAAATCACAATAATCCTTATATTCGTGCCATTTATTATCTGATTTGAAATCTTCTATCCCTGATTTCACCTCTATTATAATTATTTCGCCCTTTTCACTAATGCCACAAATATCGGCGCGGCGCCCAATTTTAAGCGTAAATTCCAAAATCGCCGCATAACCCAAATCATAAAGCGCCCGCATAGCACCTTGGGTAATTTCAATTGTTTTATCGGGTCGTTTTAGGTTTTGCATTGATTTATTAAATCTGTTTTTTTGGAATTTTCAAGATTTGCCATAAATCCTTACGCCCGTGCTTGACGCATCCTATATTAATCATTGCAATTTCCCTTTATTTTCACCCCTGCCCCTTGACTCTTGGGCTTAAATTTTGTCTAAGCGCGCTTCATTTCGGGGAAACCTGATTAATGGGTGGTGCAGTTCGGCCATTTTAATGTATTGCATGGGCAATACCCGACGCGCCAAAATAGGATAAATATGTCTAAACGTCATAATGCTAAATATAAAATCGACCGCCGTATGGGTGAAAACATTTGGGGTCGTCCTAAATCACCTGTAAACAAACGCTCTTATAAACCTGGTCAACACGGCCCAACTGGTCGCGCTGGCAAACCTTCTGACTTTGGTTTGCAACTTCGTGCAAAACAAAAACTTAAAGGCTATTACGGTTCAATTTCTGAGAAGCATTTTGCTGGTCTTTATGAAGAAGCTGATCGTATCAAAGGCAATACTGCAGAGAACCTAATCGGTCTTTTGGAAGCACGCCTTGATGCTGTTGTTTATCGTTCTAAATTTGTGCCAACTGTATTTGCGGCGCGCCAATTTGTGAACCATGGTCACGTGACTGTAAACGGTAAAAAAGTGAATATTCCTTCTTACCGCGTTAAAGTTGGTGATGTTGTTGAAGTTAAACAAAAATCACGCTCTATGGCGCTTGTTCTTGAAGCTCTTGAATCTGCTGAACGCGATGTTCCTGATTATATCGAGCTTGATGCAGGCCACATGAAAGCAACTTTCCTTCGTATTCCTGAATTGTCAGACGTTCCTTACGCTTGCACAATGGAACCGAATTTGGTTGTCGAGTATTACGCATCTTAATCGACGCAATATTCAATAGAATTCAAAGCCCCAGTCGAAAGACTGGGGCTTTTTTCTGCCCCTTGAAGAAAGGGGGCTGTCGAGCAATGCGATACTGGAGGGGTGGCCTAGGTTGCACTTGCCAATTACGGACACCCCACCGTCACGCCTTTGGCGTGCCAC
>JAPUEP010000128.1 GCA_027492515.1 Hyphomonadaceae bacterium | reverse complement strand
CTAAGACCAATTCTTGGTTCGCGGAAATTGCCGTTGGTGATGGACATTTTTCCATTCATTTGCGGGTTTGCAATTGAACCTGCTAAATCACTTTCTAAATCAATATTGCCTGTCAGTGTTCTTTCACCCGCAAAAATAAGGTCAGTAAGCGGCCTTACTTCGCCATTGATTTTTACATGACCGCCCATTTGCGCGCGTGTATCAATTGCAAGGTGTAAAGGCGCGGATGATGAAATTGTTGGTAAATTGACATTGGCATCAATTTTAAGCCCTTGGGCATTTTTGGCATTCACATCAAGGCGCATAATATTATTTTGCAATTTAGAGCTAATTTTTCCATCTTGCGCCGCTTACATCGCCATCTAGATTGCCATCTAATTGACCATTATTGCCATGTAATTGCATTTGTCCCGAAAAATTACCCGCAAAATCGCGCTGTAAAATTGCAAGATTAATATTGCGCATTTTGGCATTTGTTGTGAATTCGCCACCTGCTTGATCAAGGTCAAAATCTAAATAGCCTGCTTCTTGATTTTGACCCGCACTTATAGCAAGCGAGCCGCGCCCTTTGGTTTTGCGTTCAGAGAACATGAATTCAATCGGGGTTTGGGTAATATAATTACGCCCCAATGCATTGCCAGAACCACTTATTGATAGTGTTGAGAACATACCAACATGTTTGAAATTTGTGCGACCATTAAAATTAATTGGTAAAGCGCCAGTGGTTGAAAATTGGGTCGCAAGTGAAAGATTTTCTAATTTACCCTCACCATTTATGCTTAGATTGCTGAAATATAAATCTTGACCTTGGATGGCAAAATTTTGACCATTGGCATTAATTTTTGCAAAAGTATCATTGCCGATTTTGGTAATTCGCAGGCCACCTTTTAATTGACCATCACGTAATACAAGCCCCTTGCCGATGATAAAGGCGAAATCGGCAATTGGTGGTTTTCCTTTTATGAAATTCGCACTTCCAACCGCGTTAATGCCCGCGCCATTAAGTGTGATATTGGAAATTTCGGTATTATTATCGTTGCCCGAAACCTTTGCTTTACCTTGAACTGGCCCAAAATCAGTGCTTCCTAAAAGGGTGATTTCGGTGAAAATTGGGTGTTGCGCAAGGTTGATATTGGCGCTTACATTTGCGTTTTTAACACTGAAATTTTGGAAGTTTAATTGATTTAGTTTTGAACTAACGCTTATCATTGGGCCTTTTTCAGGGCCAATAATGCTTCCTGTGCCGCTTGGGTTGCCGCTTACTTCAAAATTTCCAAGATAAAATGGCACAAGCATTTGCCAATTGCCGTTTAAAATAAAACCTTCTTTACCCGCTAATTGCCCGCCAAGGTTTGCCTTAATCTGGCTTGAAATAAGATTGCCATTTTCTAAAACAACATTGTGTGGCTGTAATAGTAATGTGCCGGAAATATGGGGTGTTTGGGTGAAATATTTATTCAATATTGCAACTTCGGTTTCAAAGTTTTTACCGTTTAAATCAGCTTTTAATTTGAATCCATCATTTGTCCCAAGGCCAAGGAATTGAAATGTGCCACTTGCCGAAGTTTTGATTTTGAAGATTTCAAGGAATTTAGGGCCAAGTTGAACTTTACCACTTAAATCTGCAAATGGGTTTGGTCTGCCATTACCTTTGCCATCAAATACAACATCATTGCCATAAAGTTTGAAAGAATTAAAATCCAATCCTTGCGATGAAATGCTTACTTGCCCATCAAGTTTTGGGCTATTTCCCAAAAAGTGGTTTACAACATCTAATTTTGTTGCAAGCTTTTCGCCATGCGCTTTCACATCAAAAACAAAGCCTGCACTGTCTCGAATTTGGTGGGCGTTAAAAGTTCCAACAAAAGCGCCAGAAAGTGCATTTTTTGTAACCGCAAGTGCGCCAACTTCTGCGCTTCCTGAAAATTGGCTTTGCCCCAAAAGGCCCATGCCGCCCTTTGCATCAACTTTAATTGCATTGCCGCGAAGCTTTATATTTTTAAAAACCAAATCAGAATTTTTAATAATTATTCCAATTTCCGCTTTTGGATTTGCGCCAAATAATTGGCTTATAATCTGATCTTCTAACCGCCCGAAAGCTTCAAGATTAATGTCGCCATCAATCGAATTATTTGCAAATTTGAATTTTAAATCGCCGTCTAAACGATTGTACGAAACCTTATCAATCCCGATATTATTGATGGCATAATTACCAACCAAATTAATGTCTTTTTGTGCGCCTGTTATAAAGCCATCAAAACCAAAATTTCCAAGATTGATGTTTTTTGCACCAATTAAAGCACCAAGATTTCCAATTTTTATTGTGGTTTTTATTGGCCCATTGGTTTTTCTTGCTTCAAAATCAACCACGCCATTAAGCCTTGCCAATGATTGATTGCCAACCATTTCGATATTTAGGTTTTGTTGATTAGAATTGCCGCCAAGTAATTGATTTGGTTTCTTACTCCAATTGGCATTTAATTTTGTATTGTCACCAAATGCATTGGCAATGAAATGGGTGTATTTTGATGCCCGAAGGTTGGCATTTCCATCGATTTTACCGCCATCTTCATTCCATGCGCCAGCAAATTTTGCAAATTGTGCATTGCCATTTTGCCCATAAATATCAACATTGCCTTTTTTAACACTGGCATAGATTTTTGCTTTGATAATTAAAGGAAGATTGGCATTCAAACCAAGCATACCAGATAAAGAACCGCCATTCGCCTCATGAGCATCTATATCAACTTCAAATGGGTGTTTTTCACGTAATACAATATGAAATAGCGCGCTGTCGCCATTTCTTTGGGCGTTAAGTAGTGCGCCATCAACTTTTATGTCCTGATTACGCTTTATTTCTAAACTAAGCGCCGAGCCCCACAATCCAGGCTTCACCGAAAATTCGGGCTTGGTTTCAATTGGCGTGATGATTTTATCAATTTCCATTGATATGGAAAGTTTGCGTTTTGATTTTTCAATTTCAGGTTTGCGATAGATTGTAACAAGTGATGCGGTTGCACTTGAAATATGCACTTTTCGAATGAAAAGCGAAATTGGATTCCAATCTACATTGATATTTTTCCCATCAATCCAAACGCCATTTTTATCAGAAAGTGAAAAACTATCGGCGGAAAATTTTGTAAAAAAATCGCCCTTAAAGCCCTTAACATGCAAAGTTCCAACATTGCCAAGTTTTGCGCCATCAATATGTTCTTGAATGAATTGCTGACCCTTTATAGTGGGCGCAAAAAAACGTGCGGCAGCAATTGCACCAGTTCCAAAAATTATAAAAAACATCAAAAATGCACTTGCCGAACCAAGTGCTTGAATAAGGTGTTTGTGAATAATCCTTATTCTGTGGCGGTGAAGTTTTTTTTGTTCGGCAATTTCTTCGGGGGTTTGCTCTATTTTTTCTTTTTTGGCGAATTTAAGTTTTATCGTATCCGATGCACGTTCATATGCACTAATAATGGCGCGGCTTATTTTTGCGGCAATCGTCCTCATTAGAAACTTTGCCCCACGCCAACATAGAATTGATAAGAGCTTGTGCCATTTGGATGTTTGATAGGAACACCAATATCAATACGTAATGGCGCAAATCCCAAATCATACCTAAGGCCAAGGCCAACCCCAACCCTAAATTCTTTAAAGTCTGGTGTGGAATTTATGCCCAAAGTTCCACTATCAACAAATGCAACAATTCCAAATTTATTTCCCAAATCGCGGCGATATTCAAGACCAGCCTCGATTAAAGAAAGGCCGCCAACAGGTGTGTTGCTAATATCATTATAATGTGGGCCAATTGATTGATATTCAAACCCACGAACCGAGCCACCACCACCAGAATATAAGCGTTTTCCCGAAGGAAGCTCTGGGATTTTTCCGCCCAATATTGAGCCCATTCTTGCGCGTGCAGCGATTACGTTTTTATCATATTTACCAAAGCTTTTATAATAGGATGCCTGCCCCACCATCTTAACATAAGAAAGAGATGCATCACCGGTTATTAATGTCGGCTCTATTCTAAAGTCGGCTTTATAGCCTGTGCGCGGGTTAAGATAATTATCGGTCTTATCAAGTAAGAAAGCACCAAGTGCATTAATTGATTGATAGTCACGCTCAATACCGTCCGCAGGGTTTAAGAAACTTGGTTCACGGGTGCGCGCAATATTGGCGTCAAGCCCGACGGTCCAAAATGATGAAATGCTTAATTTGCGCGTAATTTCGGCTTTGGTTTCAATACCTTTTTCACGATATGCGCGCGTATCATCAATGAATGCACCAAGAGATACCGCAAGGGTTTGGTCAGGTGCTCTAAAATGTGGAAGGCGCCATTCACCCTCAATACGTTTTTCAATTTCACCATAAACAAGGCGGTTAATTAATGTATCGGCGCGCCCCAAAAGATTATAACGCGCAAGGCGACCTTCGAATGCCACGCCTTCATTGGTGCTATATGATAAATCAGTTTCAATATGGAAACGCGCCCTATCTTGTAATGTAACATTAATATTGCGCTGATTATTTTTATTATCTTTTGGTGCAAGTGCGATATTAACGGCATCAAAAGCACCCGTATCCAAAAGCCGCCTTTCAAGTGTTGCAAGTGCTTTGGGGTCAAAATTTTGACCGCGCTTTATTGGTGAAATCTTTTCAAGCCATTTTGCATTGACCTTTGACTTGCCCTCTAAGTTTAAATCACCAAATTTTACGATTTCACCCGCTGCAATTATGAAAGTTGTCGAAAGCGTAAAATCGGCATGATCAACAATTATTTTTTTAGGCAAGGTTGTTGCATTGGCATAACCTTGGGACAAAACCGCACCAAGAATTCGCGCCTCTGCATCAAGAACATCCTGCGCGCGGGCGGGGGCGTTTGGTTTTAGGCCAATTGCAGCGTTGGCAGAGTTTTGGGTTGGTGCGTTTGGCGGTGTTCCATCCCAATTTATTTCGCTTTTTGAAATTTTAAAAATTGGGCCAATATCAATTTTCAATATCGCTTTTGGGTTTTCACCATCGCTTACATCACTTGTAATCGAAGATTCATAATAACCTTCGGAACGCAATAATTCAGTTGCATAAGTTTCGGCAAGACTTGCACGTTTTCGCGCTTCATAAACCGATTGCGCAGGGGCGGGAACATCGCCAACTGCCGCCTTTAATTTATCAAGCAATTCACCGCGCGTATTAATTTCGATTACTGCCCGCGGTTCTGCAAATGCAAAACAAGGCGAAAGAGCGTAAAAAATGCCAAGCACAGAAGTGCCAAAAAACAATTTGTTTTTACGCATTCCATTAATCAGATTGTTTTTTTCTAAAAAATCTAGTTTTGGCATTAAAGTTTCTTTTTGTTAGTTTTTAATCTAGAACATTTATGGCGCTTAACGCAATTGATGTTTATGTAATGTGAACGGAAAAACGCGGCAAAAGTTTGACATTTTTTATATTTATGCGCTAAAAAGACCCCGTACTTATGCAAATATTTGCATCTCCTTTCCGATAATTCAAGTAAAATCCTTTATTTTGTTGGTTGTGCTGCGCTGCAAAAAACTGTAAAAACAAATTTGCAAGATTTAAGTTTGTGCATGTTTGTTGAAAATGCATGCAAAATAAGATTAATGCGACAATTTATATAAAAACAGCTTCCATTTAATTTATGTTCTGCTTATGGATGCTGAAAACGTTCTGGCTTTGAGGGTCACATCAGGGAGACAATTTAATGGCAGCTTTCATTCCGGTTCCGGTTTTCGAGCTTGTAGTATTTGGCGCATCGGGCGATCTTGCGCTTAGGAAATTATATCCTTCATTGTTTCACCGCTTTTGTGATGGTCAAGTTGAACCAGGAAGCCGCATTATCGGCGTTGCGCGCCACGAATTATCGCGTGAGGAATTTTTGCAAAATGTAACAAATGGATTTGTAAATCTTGCGGGCGGCGATGCAAATGATCCAAAATTCAAAGAGTTTTTGGAAATCCTTGATTATGTTGCTATTGATGCAACCAATGAAAATGCCGATTGGTCGGCAATGAAAGCCCTGCTTAGTGATGATGATAGCAAGGTTCGGGTATTTTATCTTTCAACCCCACCTGCGGTTTTTGGCGGAATTTGCCGCGCATTAAAGGCGCAAGGTATTGCGACAGATAATTCACGCGTAGTTTTAGAAAAACCTTTGGGCCGTGATTTACAATCTGCAACCGCAATTCATAATGCGGTTGGCGAAGTTTTCTCGGAAGATAGGGTTTATCGTATCGACCATTATCTTGGAAAAGAAACAGTGCAAAACCTTTTGGTTTTGCGTTTTGCCAATGCGTTATTTGAACCTATTTGGTCGCGCAACGGAATTGACCATATTGAAATTACGGTTGCCGAAAATATCGGCGTTGGTTCACGCGGTGATTATTACGATAAATCAGGTGCAATGCGCGATATGGTGCAAAATCATTTGCTTCAATTATTGTGCCTTGTTGCTATGGAGCCGCCTGCATCAATGGATGCCGATGCAATTCGCACCGAAAAAATCAAAGTCTTACGTGCGCTTGACCCAATTGGTGAAAAAGAAATCAATGAAATGACCGTTCGCGGTCAATATAAAGCGGGCCTTGTCGAGGGTGCGGCGGTTAAATCTTATCTTGAAGAATTAACAAAAGAAGGCGCACCGCAGGCAACAAGTACAACGGAAACTTTTGTTGCACTAAAAGCTTTTGTAAATAATTGGCGTTGGGCGGGTGTTCCGTTTTATTTGCGCACTGGTAAGCGCCTTGCGGCACGTAAATCTGAAATTGTTGTGCATTTTAGAACGCCGCCACACCATTTGTTCGAGGGTGATTATACAACCAATAAATTGGTTATGCGCCTTCAGCCTGATGAAGGCATGGAAATGTGGCTTCAGATTAAAGAGCCTGGCCCTGGCGGTTTGCGTGTGAAATCTGTGCCGCTTGATTTGTCTTATGCTGAAACTTTCACATTGCGTTACCCTGATGCCTATGAGCGTTTATTGATGGATGTGGTGCGCGGAAATCTTTCACTATTCATGCGCCGAGACGAAGTTGAGGCAGCATGGGTTTGGGTTGATAGAATTATCAACGCATGGGAAAGCGAAAAAGTAGAGCCGCATTTATATGCCGCTGGCTCTGATGGTCCGCTTGCATCTGATTTGATGATGGATAGAGATAAAAAATCTTGGAGCGCAATATGAGTATAGCGCCTGCGATTTTCCAATTTGATGATCGTAAACAATGTTTGGATGCTTTAATTGGCGCTTTAAGCGTTGCAACCAAACACGCGCTTGAAACCAAAGGTTTTGCAAATATTGCTTTATCGGGCGGCTCAACGCCCGAACCTGCTTATACAAAATTTGCCAATGAGAATTTTGATTGGTCAAAAATTACAATCGCCCTTGTCGATGAAAGATGGGTTGATGTTGAAGATGATGCATCAAATGAAAAAATGATTCGCCGCGCTTTTGCCAATGCAAAGGGTGTTAAGATTGTTGGAATGAAAACCAATGATGCAACAATCGAAGAAGCGGCAAAAAATCTTGATGAAATTTATAAAAACCTGCGCCCTTTTGATGCAATTATTCTTGGAATGGGCCCTGATGCGCATACTGCCTCTTGGTTTAGTGGCGCAAATGGTTTAGATGAAATATTGAACGAAAATTGTGCGCAAAATATTGCACCAATTGACGCAAGCCATAGTGAAGTAGGTGGAAAATTTCCGCATAGGCTTACAATGACATTGCCGCCAATTGTGGAAACGCAAATGTTGCTTGGGCTTATTTTTGGGCAAGATAAATTAGAAGTGCTTGAACATTGTGTTACTGGGGATGCGCGTTCAATGCCTATTAAAGCTGCTATTGATGCGGCGCATCATGGTTTGGCGTTCTTTTGGGCGCCATAAAGAGGTATAAACACAAAGGATAGATCTTTTGCATCCCTTAATTACAAAAGTAACCGACAGGATAATTGCGCGTTCAAAAGCGTCGCGTGAAAAATATTTGTCACTAATTGATAATCACAAAAGTGATAAACCACATCGCGCCCGCCTTGCGGCGGCAAATCAGGCGCATACATATGCTGCTTGCCCTGCGATGGATAAGGTTGAATTAATTGGTGGGCGTTGGCCAAATATTGGTATTGTTACCGCCTTTAATGACATGTTATCGGCGCATCAACCGTTCGAAAAGTACCCTGATATTATTAAAAATGCTGCGCGCTCTGTTGGTGCAACTGCACAAGTTGCAGGCGGTGTTCCCGCTATGTGTGATGGCGTTACGCAGGGTTTTGAAGGCATGGAATTATCCCTGTTTTCGCGTGATGTTGTTGCGCTTTCAACCGTAATTGCTTTGTCACATGATGCATTTGATGCCGCAATCTGTCTTGGGGTTTGCGACAAAATTGTTCCGGGGCTTGTAATTGGATCACTTCGCTTTGCGTATTTGCCATTTGTATTTTGTCCGGCGGGGCCAATGGTTTCGGGTATTTCAAATTCTGAAAAAGCAAAAACCCGCCAATTATTCGCAGAAGGTAAAGTCGGGCGCGAGGCATTATTGGAAAGCGAATCCAAAGCCTATCATGATGTTGGAACTTGCACTTTTTACGGGACGGCAAATTCAAATCAAATGATGATGGAAATGATGGGGCTTCATTTGCCATCATCGGCTTTCTTTAATCCAAATACACCAATAAGAAATGCGCTTACCAAAGCGGCGGCAATTCGTGCGGCGCATATTACGCAATTGGGCGATGAATATATTCCAATTGGCAAAATTGTTTCAGAAAAAGCAATTGTGAACGCTATTGTTGGGCTTTGTGCAACGGGTGGTTCAACCAATCACATGCTGCATTTGCCTGCTATGGCAGCAGCGGCGGGTATCATTATTGATTGGCAAGATTTTGAAGAAATTTCAGAAGCTGTGCCATTGCTTGCACGTGTTTATCCAAATGGTGGTGCGGATGTAAATCATTTCCACGCCGCAGGTGGTATGGCGTTCTTGATTAAAGAGCTTTTGGAAAATGGCCTTGCGCACCAAGATGTTTGGACTGTGGCGGGTTATGGGCTTGATAAATATAAACAAGAACCATTCCTTGATGGCGATTTGGCGATTTGGCAAGATGGGCCAAATGTTTCAGGTGATGAAAATGTTTTACGCCCTGTTTCAAACGCTTTTGCCCCAACTGGTGGTTTAAGATTGGTAAGCGGCAATATTGGGCGCGGCTGTGTGAAAATTTCTGCGGTCGCCAAAGAGCATCAGGAAATTAAAGCCCAAGCACGTGTATTTAATTCCCAAGCGCAATTCCATGAAGCCTTTAAAAATGGTGAATTAGACAAGGATGGCGTTATTGTTGTTAAAGGGCAGGGGCCAAAAGCAATTGGCATGCCTGAACTTCACAAATTAACCCCTGCACTTGGTGTTTTGCAGGATAGAGGGTTTAAGGTTGCGCTTTTGACTGATGGGCGCATGTCGGGGGCATCTGGTAAAATATTGGCAGCAATTCATGTCACGCCAGAGGCCAAAGATGGCGGCGCAATTGCCAAAATACGCGATGGCGACCTTATCCATATTGATGCAAATGGAATAATTAATGCGCTTGTCGATGATAAAGAATGGCAAGAACGCACACCGATTTATGAAGATGTAAAAGAAAATCATCGCGATTTTGGTCGCGAATTATTCGAACCATTTAGGCATCATGTAAGTGGTGCAGAAAATGGGGCGACCATTTTCAATGAATTGTTAAAATAGGAATTATTAAAATAGGGTGGAAAATGATAGAAAACGCAACAATTGTTGGCGATGTTGGCGGAACAAATGTTCGCCTTGCATTGGCACATAAAAATTCAAAAGGCCATATTGATTTAAGCCATATTGGCGTTCGCCCTGTTGAACAATTTCGTTCGCTTGAATTGGCTTTGGCTGATTGGTTAAAAGATGTTGATGGGCAGCCAAAAAATGGCGTTTTTGCCCTTGCAGGTGTTACTGGCGCGGATGAAGTGCGTTTTACCAATTCTGATTGGGTGGTTTCAGCAAGTAAAGTAAAAGCAGAATTTGGCATGGAAAATGTCATGCTTGTAAATGACTTTGCGGCGCAAGCAATGGCGGTTCCTGCAACGCCATCAAATGAATTGATTGTGGTAAATAAAGCCGATGCAAAAGAAGGCGCGCCAATTGTTGTTTTGGGCCCTGGCACTGGTCTTGGAATGGCGGGTCTTTTGCGCGTTGAAAATAGCTGGAAAGTTTTACCAACCGAAGGTGGCCACCAAGCTTTTGCACCGCGTTCGGATATTGAACGCGAAATCCTAAGTGTTTTATCGCGCGCCTTTGAAGCGGTTTCTTATGAACATGTTTTATCGGGCCCAGGATTATTGCGAATTTACAAATGCCTTGGTGCAATTCGCAATGAACTTACACCCCTTGAAACCCCGCCAGAAGTTGGCGAGGCTGCGGCAAATCTAACTTCCCCACTTGCGGTGGAGGCGGCAAAAACCTTGGCGCTTATTCTTGCAACTTTCTGCGGAAATGCGATTTTGGGAATGGGTGCACAGGGTGGATGTGTAATCGCCGGCGGCGTTGCCGAGCAATTGTCACAATTTATCATGACAAATGATTTTATAGAAAGATTACGCAATGTTGGCCCAATGACCAATTATGTGCGTGACACACCAGTTTATAGAAATAACGATAAATATGCTGCACTTAAGGGTGCAGCAATGTTTGCACAATAAAGGAATATATAGAGGTCACAATGTTGCCATTTGCTACTAGATTAAGAAAAAATCCAATCATACCAGTTTTAGCCATTCCAAATATCGAATGCGCCGAACCATTGGCTATTGCACTTGAAAAAGGCGGCCTTGAATTTATCGAAGTAACCCTTCGCACTGAATGTGCTGTTGATGCCATAAAAGTAATGAAAGAAACCTGCCCCGCACTAAAAGTTGGCGCGGGAACAATTCTTACAGAAGGTGATATTGACGCCTGTATGAAAGTTGGCGCCGATTTCATCGTGACCCCTGGCACAAGCCCACGCCTTAGAGAGGCGTTGATTGACCTTGATTGTGATGTAATGGTTGGCGTTACAACAACAACTGAGGTTATGAGCCGCCTTGAAGAAGGTTTTGGTGTTCTTAAATTCTTCCCTGCCGAACAATTTGGCGGCGCGGGAACTTTAAAGGCATTTCAAGGGCCATTAAAACACGCACAATTTTGCCCAACTGGCGGCATTTCTTATGATAAAATCCCAACTTATCTTGCGCTTTCAAATGTTGTTGCGTGCGGTGGTTCATGGATAGCCAATGAAGAAATGATGCTTAAGGGCGAATGGGATAAAATAGAAGCAAATGCAAAATTAGCCGCAGGATTTAAACAAGCATGATACGTAATCGCAGAACAAGAATTGTTGCAACCTTAGGCCCAGTAAGCCGCGATGCCGATAGTGTGTTGGAACTTGCAAAAACTGGTGTTGATGTTTTTCGCTTGAACTTCTCTCATGGTTCATATGATGATCATCAATTAGCTTTTGATAATGTTCGCGCCGCAGAATTGGCAATTGGACGTCCATTAGGGATTTTGGCAGATTTGCAAGGGCCAAAAATTCGCCTTGGCAAATTCAAAAATGGCGAAAAAATCAAATTAGAAGATGGTCAAACCTATCGCTTTGAACTTGGCGATTTTGAAGGCGATATTTCTAAAATCCCTTTGCCACAACCTGAAATTTTTGCGGTAATGAAAAAAAACCTCGACCTTCTGATTGATGATGGCAAGGTAAGGGTTCGTATTGTTGATTTTGGTAAAGATTGGGCGGATGTTAAAACTATTCGCGGTGGTTTTATTTCAGACCGTAAAGGCGTGAACGTTCCGGGCGCAATATTACCAATTTCGGCATTAACCGAAAAAGACCGCAAAGACTTGAATTTCGCGCTTGATATGGGCGTTGATTGGGTTGCGCTTTCATTCGTTCAGCGCGCCGACGACATGGCAGAGCTTAAGCAAATTGTTCAAGGCCGCGCTGCGTGCCTTGCGAAAATTGAAAAACCTGCGGCGCTTAAAAATCTTGAAGAAATTCTCGATTATTGTGATGGCGTTATGGTTGCGCGTGGTGATTTGGGCGTTGAGCTTGCACCAGAAGAAGTGCCAATTGCACAAAAAACAATTTTGCGTGCAGCGCGTAAACGCGGTGTTCCAACGATTGTTGCAACCCAAATGCTTGAAAGCATGATTACATCTTCAACCCCAACCCGCGCCGAAGCATCGGATGTTGCCAATGCGGTTTATGAGGGAACGGATGCTTTAATGCTTTCTGCTGAAACCGCATCAGGCGATTTCCCGTTTGAGGCCGTCGCGGTCATGAGCAGGATTGCAGAACGCGTTGAAAAAGACCCACGCTGGCCTGAATTAATGGATGCCGAACACGCAGATCCAGAAGCAGAGGTTTCAGATGCAATTTCTGCGGCGGCACGTGTTGCAGCAAATGCATCAAAAGCCGCGTGCCTTGTTGCATTCACTGATAGGGGCACAACGGCATTGCGTATTTCACGCGAAAGGCCGCTTCAACCAATTTTGGCACTAACACCAAATCCAAAATCAGCGCGCAAACTTGCCTTAGTTTGGGGCTTGGAATCGCGTGTAGTTCGTGATCCAAAAAGTGGTTCAGATATGGCAAAAATGGCATCGCAATTAACAAGCGGTATCGGCCTAACCAAAACTGGCGACAGGATTGTGGTGGTAGCGGGTGTGCCATTTGGAACGCCAGGGGCGACCAATCTCCTGCGCATCGCGCGCGCCACATAAATCATTGAAAATGGCCTATTAATTGCGAACCGCAACTTGCCAATATGTCCAATATTGGCGGCGTTGCTCTCACAATTACTAGGCTCATTTTGAACGATTTATATAAAAAATGCTGCACTTTTTGGGTGCAGCATTTTTTTTATGCTAATGTCTCGTTGCGGATGTTTTGGGCAAGGTCGGGGCTTATGTTTAGGCGTGTTGCAAGGTCTGATAAATATGCGCGTTCTGCGTCGCCATCGGGGTTAATTGCAACAAAAGATGCAGCATAAATTTGGGTTGCTGTTTCTGGCGATAAGGATGCCGCAACAAGTGCATCTGTATCGATTGGTTTATTTAATTCTTCGAATAAAAATGCCTTTTCTTCATCGCTTAAGTTTGCGTTTTGCATTTTGTTGAATAATTTTGCTTTTTCGGTTTCATCAATTTTGCCGTCTGCTTTCATAGCATTGATGATTGATTTTAAAATCACTTTTCCAAGTGCTTCTTTTTGTGAACCATCAGGAAGAAATTGTGGTTGAGAGCCAGAATTGCCACCATGCTTTTGCCATGCCTGATATGCCAATGTTCCAAGTGCAGCAAGGCCACCCATTGTTGCAACTTTACGCCCAAATTTTCCCATTACACCCGATAATAATAAAGCGCCCAACGCACCTGCCGCCGCTGCGCCCATTGCGGTGTTTTTGCTTTCATCGTCTGATTTAACTTTGTTAATCATTGCGTTGCCTTCGGCTTTTACTGCTTCAAGACCTTTTGGCAATTCGGTTTGTAACATTGAAATAATTTTATCGGCGTCGAACATAATAAACCTCTTTAAAGCCCTACAAAAAATAGGGACAAAGCATAGTTAATTATGAAATCATGCATTTCAAGATGTGATTATCAAGGGCCGAAAATAACTTTATATAAAAGCCGCCCAGGGGTTACGGTAAAAGCAAGCGCAATGAATAGGCCGCCAACATAAAGCCCAATCATAAAGGCACGGTGCAATAAAATATTCCCCTTTTTTATTGCCCTTATGCCAAGTGGCAAACCAATTGCAACCCATACAGTTAAAAGTAAGGTTAGGGGAATAATACCCTGTTCGCGTTTTGGTAAAAATAATGCACTTATTCCAACAATAGACATAATGAAAACCCATGACCAACCAAGGATTTTATGTCTTTGCCCACCTTTTTTGCCAAATAATTGAAGTGCACCAATTATTACACCCGCAGTCGCGAATGCAACATGGGTTTTAATCATCGCGCTGGCGTTATATAAATGGTCAAAATGCATCATTGATGTTTGCACATTATTTATTACCAAACAAGGAATGCAAAACGCACATTACATAAACCAAAGTGCGTCAAAACAACGCATTTGATGCTGCAGTTGCGAGAAAAAAGGCAAAAAAACCCTTAAAAAGTAGAAAAACGCAATTTACTTATTAAAAATTGTATGTTTTATTTGTTCAAATATTAAACAAATAAAATACAGCGGTTTGGTGAAATATGGATGCCTAGCGGAATTAATACTGCAGGTTTTAAAGTGCATGCGAAAAATATTTCGCATTCAATTGGGCGTGTACG
>JAPUEP010000127.1 GCA_027492515.1 Hyphomonadaceae bacterium | reverse complement strand
TCGCGCGGCGATGTTTTAATTGCCGCCAATGATCCAATTGAAACACAAAGCAAATTCAAAGCCTCAATTTTCTGGATGTCCGCCAATAAATCAAGCGAGCATAAGGAATATGCATTCAAACTTGGCACTTCATTCACCAATGCCAAACTGAAAGTTGAAAAAACCATTGATTTTAACGACCTTCAAGAAGCGCCAAATAAATCATTATCAATGAATGCAATTGGTTCGGCGCAAATTACGCTTTCAAAGCCTGTTTTGCTTGACACATATTCCAAAGACCGCGAATTGGGCGCTTTTATCCTTATAGATAAAATCACCAATGAAACCGTCGGACTTGGCATGGTCGAGGCGGTTTTAAAAAGCGAAAATAAAGCAAACCGCTTTGATGAAATTGCCCATTATTTAATGCCGCATCATGCAAATCCGAATGCTGCGCTTAAGTATCTAATAAATTGGCGCATATTTGCGGCAATTGCCTTTAGTGCATTGGTATGGATTGTTACCAAGAATTTGGGCTATTTTGCATTGGCGATTTTGGCGGAATTTGTTTTGCGCCCTGCATTACAATATGTGCACTATAATCTTTATTATAATGATGCTAAAAATGGTGAAGACGATAATATTTCGGATGGCTCTGGCATATGACGCGAAACGCGCAATTCATTAATTCACCACGTATGCAAGACATTGATGTTCTTCCGCTTTTTCATAAATTACGCGGTCAAAAAATTGTGGTCGCAGGTATTGGTGAGGCGGCCTTTTGGAAAGCTGAATTAGTTGCCGCAACTGGCGCAAAGGTTGAATTTTATTGCGGCAATAGTGATTTATCACAAACCCAAATTGAAAACCTTCAATATATAGACCGCGAATGGCAAGAAGATGATTTAGAAAATGCCCGTATTGCAATTTTACAATCGCAAAATGACGAAGAAGCCCAAAATTTCATAAATGCCGCACGAAAATTTGGTGCGGCAGTTAATATTATTGACCGCCCTGAATTTTGTGATTTTCAATTTGGCGCGATTGTTAATCGATCACCCCTTGTAATCGGGGTTTCAACTGATGGCGCATCACCCGCCTTGGGGCAGCAAATTAGGGCAAGGCTAGAGGCCATGTTTCCACCCGCCATCACCAAATGGCTAAAAGCTGCGCAAAATTTACGCCCATTGATAAAAAAGCGTGAATTAGATTTTGGAACACGCCGCAATTTTTGGCATAATTTTGCCAAACAAGCCCTCGAAAATCCAAATTCAAAACCCGATGAAGCACATTTAATCGCCCAAATCGACCAAGCCCAACCAATAAAGGGCGAGGTAATCCTAATGGGCGCGGGGCCGGGGGATGCTGAATTACTTACATTAAAGGCGGTTCGCGCATTGGGGCGCGCCGATGTGATAATGTATGATGATTTAGTGACCAAAGAAGTTTTGGATTTTGCGCGCCGCGAAGCCCAATTAATAAATGTCGGCAAACGCGGCGGCAAACCAAGCGTTGCACAACAGGAAATTAATCAAATGCTGGTTGATTTTGCGCTTTCTGATAAAGTTGTGGTGCGCGTAAAGGGCGGTGATGCTTTAATTTTTGGGCGACTTACGGAAGAATTGGATGCATGTCGCAATGCGGGTATAAAATTTGAAATAATCCCCGGAATTTCATCACCGCAAGGCGCGGCAGCCGCGCTTGGATTTTCACTTACCGATAGGCAATATGCCAAGCGCGTTCAATTTGTAACTGCCCATTCTGCAAAAGGTGATTTGCCCGATGATATAAATTGGGGCGCAATTGCCGCCCATGATACAACAACAATAGTATTCATGCCACGTGCAACAATTGGGGCATTTGTTAAAAAAGCGCTTGAAAATGGCATGCAAAAGGATTTTCCCGCCGCGATAATTTCCAATGCAACCCGCGAAAATCAAGCTATAATTGAGTGTAATTTCGAAGATTTGCCACAAACATTTTCAATGACTTCCCCAAATGGGCCAGAGATGGTAATTATTGGGCGAGTCTTAAATAATTTAAGAAAAGAGAATTAAATGGGTGCGCGTAAACCTAATAAATTAGATGCAATCGACAGGAAAATTCTGCGTGAACTTATGGAACGTGTGGATATTCCATTGGCTGAATTGTCAAAAAAAGTTGGCCTTTCACAAACCCCATGTTGGCAGCGTGTTCAAAAACTTGAACAATCAGGCATAATTAAAAAGCGCGTGGCAATTGTTGACCCGCCATCTGTTGGCCTTGGTTTGACCATTATTGTTGCCATAGAGGCCAATGAACATACCGCAAATTGGCTTGCAAAGTTCACCCATTACATAAACCGCTGCCCAGAAGTGGCGGAGGTTTTACGCATGGCGGGCGATGTTGATTATATTTTAAAACTAATCGTACCCGATATGGCGCATTATGATAAATTCTATAAATCCTTGATTGATAATGTTCCTTTGAAAAACGTTTCTTCGCGCTTTGTAATGGAAACAATCAAATCAACAACGACACTGGCGATACCTGATTTTGAAGGCTAAATTATCTTTAAGGTTTTTGCGTCAAGCGCTTAACATATAAATCAGGGCGTTTGTAATAATGGCAAATCTCGATGGGATTTGTCATTTTTTTTAACCAATCCCACAATTATTTATAGTGAAAATATCTTCATAGGATTTAAAAATGAGTGCGCAAAAAACAAAACAAAATTTGGTTGAAGATTTAAGATTAAATATGAAACTTGCATCATTATGGGCAAGTTTTATGTTCCTTTATATTTATGTGGATTATTTTCATTTATATATGCCAGGCTCATTAAAAGATATGTTGGCGGGGCGGGTGTTTACATTTGATGTGTCGCAAACATTTTTATTAATATCACTGATTTCAGTTTCAATTCCCGCGCTTATGATTTTCTTTTCTGTTGCTATGAAAGCAAAAGTAAATCGCATGGTAAATATAATAATTGCGGCAATTTACATCCCATATTCATTGTTCAATTTGGTGGGTGTGGCATGGGTTCATATGTATGTTGGCGCGGCAATAGAAGTTGCATTGCTTTTGCTAATTATCCGCAATGCATGGAAATGGCCACGTATTGATGAGGCAGCAGCTTAAGTTAATCGCCTTTTTTGGGCGATATTTTCAGATTGCCGATTTTACGGTTTACAATTGCCTTTAATATATTAAAAATACGCCAAATATTAAATAAGGATTGGAAATGCTTGAACAATTATTTGGCCTTAAGGGGAAAGTCTGTCTTGTAACTGGTGGAAATGGCGGAATTGGCCTTGGAATGGCTAAGGCATTGGCAGGTGCGGGCGCGGATGTTGTAATTTGGGGTACTAATCCTGAAAAAAATTCAAAGGCGCTTGAAGAAATATCAAAATTTGGAACCCGCGTTGCGGCAATGAATGTTGATGTTTCAAATGAAGATCAAATCATTGAAAATATGGCAAAAATTATCGAAAATTTTGGCCGTATTGATACAATTATTGCCAATTCTGGCATTGCCCGCCCCGCACGTTCTTTCATGCATACAAGCACGCAAAATTGGCGTGATGTTATGGCGGTTAATCTTGATGGTGTATTTTGGACTTTCCGTGAGGGTTTGAAATATATGGTGGAACGGGCAAAAAATGGTGATATGGGCGGCTCGCTCGTGGTTACTTCATCGATAAGTGCTTATTTTGGAATGCCTGCCAATGAAGCCTATCCTGCGTCAAAGGCGGCGGTAATATCGCTTATTAAAGGGCTTGCGGTTGAATATGCGCGTTTTGGAATTCGCGCCAATGCCATTTGCCCGGGTTGGGTTGAAACCGATATGACCAAGCCACTTCAAGAAAGCGATAAATTCGGCCCCGCAATCATAAGCCGCGTTCCACAGGGGCGGTGGGGTAATGCCGATGAATTTGGTGGAATTGCCATCTATCTTGCATCCAATGCATCAAGTTTTCATACAGGTGATGAGATTAAAATTGATGGGGGTTATGCGATTGGTTGATTAAGTTCAATCGCAGTTTTTAGGCCCATAAATACCAAATCAGGTTCGATTGTGTCGAAAATTTCGGCATCTTTGAAAAGGCTTGAAAAGCCGCCCGTTCCGATAATGAATGGCTTTTCACCGTCAAAACATTCATCTTTCATCTTGCCAATAATTTCGCGCATTGCCCCCAAATGCCCAAAATAAAGGCCAGATTGCAAACTCTCAATAGTTGAATTGCCCATTACATTTTTTGGCGCAATTACTTCAAATGATGGTAATTTTGAAGTTTTAGAAACAAGGCTTTCCATATTAAGCCTAAGGCCAGAAAGGATTGCACCGCCCAAATAATCGCGGGTTTTGGTAATGGCGCAAAATGTGGTTGCCGTTCCTAAATCAATGATAATAAGGTTTTTGTTGGGGTAAAGTTTTGAACCCGCGATTGCATTGGCAATTCTATCTGCGCCCACTTCTTTGGGGTTGGCATATTTATTATTAAGGCCAGTTTTAACATCATTATTTACGGCAAAGGGGTGAATATCAAAATATTTCACACAGGCTGAACCGATTGAATGAACAACTTCGGGAACCACACTACAAAGCGCGATTTGCTTGATTTCTTTATATTCAAAGCCATTTTCGCGGATTACAGCGCGCAAGAAAAGCCCGATTTCATCCGATGAAGCGCCAGTTTTTGATGCCTTGCGAAAGCGAAATAAAATCTCGCCATTTTCATTCATAAGGCCGCCGAAAATTTGGCTATTGCCGATATCAAGCAATAAATACATTATTTCCCCCAAAGAAATTCCCAAAGCGTATTTGATAGTGAATTAACGCCCACACAATCGGCAATTTTTTTGCCATTATTATTATAAATATGAAATGAATGTTGTGCTTTATTTTGGCTTGTTTCTGTTAGGTCATTATGAATAACAAAATCAGATTTTGCACTTTTTATTTGTTTTCCAACCGCCGCCAAAACCTCATTTTCATTGGCATTTGATGTTAGTTTGAAACCCACCAATTTGGCGTTTGATAGCTTTTTAAATTCATCAATTAATTTTGGATTTTTCGTTAGATGAATTTGCATCTCATCAATTTCGGATGAGATTTTATCGCCCGAAATATCATTGCCATTTGCAGTAATTTTTGAAACCGAATAATCGGCAATTGCGGCAATATTTATTATTGCATCAAATTGATTTTGCTTAATTAATTCAATTGCTTGCTTGTAAAGGCTTTGGAAATTTGTGAATTCATGTGTTTCACAATCAATATCGGGGCGCGCGCCATTTTTTGCGGTTAAAAATACAATATCTGCGCCCATTGCATCAAAAAATTGCGCCAAATTTGCGCCAGTTTTACCTGAAGAAGTATTGGTAATCGCGCGCACATTATCAATTGGTTCAACTGTTCCGCCTGAAATAATCAAAACCTTTTTGGCGTTAGTTTTTAATGTTTTTTCGGGTGAGGGTGCAGGGGCGCCCAATGCATTAATAATCGCATCATAAATCGCATCGGGGTCAAGTAATTTGCCAAGACCAATCTCGCCGCATGCCAAAACCCCGCTTTGTGTTTCCAAGATTTCAAAACCATATTCGCGCAAATTTTTAATTGATTTTTGTGTCGCAGGGTGAAGATACATTTGCGTATTCATCGCGGGACAAATCAAAAATGGCTTTTTAAAATCATGGGCAAGAACAAGGGTGGAGATTAAGTCATCGCCAATACCATTTGCAGTTTTATTGATAAAATTGGCACTTGCGGGGGCGGCAATTATCAAATCGGCCCAACGCACCAAATTTATATGATCCATCGCCCCACCATCTTCAAAAGTATCATGGGCAATTTTATTGCCAGACAACCCTTCCAAAGATGCCGCGCCAATAAATTCAAGCGCAGATTTTGATGCCGCAATCTTTACTTCAAAGGCGTTTTGAACAAGTTTTGAAACCAAATAACAGGCTTTATAGGCCGCAATTGAACCCGTGACCAAAACTAATATTTTAGATTTCGACATTATCAATAAGCCTTAATTCATTGCCAGTTTTGGTAAGATTGGTAAAGATTGCCACCAATCTTCGCCCCCAAACTTCTTCTAAATAGTCGATTTTGAAGCCTAAGTCTTGTAATTCTTGTTTGGCATCGTCAATATTTTTGGCGCTTTTGATTATTTCATAGATTTTTGGCGCAATTTTGCGCCCTTCATCCGATAAATGCACATTGCGTGATGATAATGCCAAACCATCAAATTCGCGCACGATTGGCACGGACACAATTTCAACAGGCATGAAAAAGGCATCAACCATGCCGCGAATAAGGCTTAATTGCTGAAAGTCTTTTTCACCAAAATAGGCACGATCTGGCTTTATTATGTTCAATAATTTCATAACAATAGTCAAAACCCCATCAAAATGCCCAGGGCGCGATGCACCGCAAAGGATTTTTGATTTATCATTTTCACTTATTATGTATGAATAATTATCGGGATAAATGCTTTCAAAATCTGGATAGAAAATCACGTCAACGCCATTATTTTTGGCGATTTCTAAGTCCTGTTCCCAAGTTTTTGGGTAATTTTGCAAATCTTTTTTATCATTAAATTGGGTTGGATTTACGAAAATTGATAAGGCAAGTAATTCATTATTAGCGCGCGCATTTTTCAATAATTCTTCATGCCCCAAATGCAACGCACCCATTGTTGGCACAAAGCCCAAACTTTGTTTGTTCTCATTTCGCCAAGTGATAAAATCGGCGGGTGTTTTTATGATTTTCATTTGAAGCTTTCACTTTCATTGGGGAAAGTGCCATTTACAACTTCATTGTGAAAATCATTTAACGCATTGGTGAAAATATCGGCGCCATTGGTGAATTTGCGCACAAATTTTGGTTTAAATTCGGTATTAAGCCCCAATAAATCCTGCCAAACCAAAACCTGTGCATCGGTTACATTACCAGCACCAATGCCAATTGTTGGGATTGTAAGGTTTTGGGTAATTTGGCGTGCAAGTTCGGTTGGAACACATTCCAAAACAATTGCAAAACATCCTGCGGCCTCGAGCTTTTTGGCATCTTCAAGGATTTTTTGGAATTGGGCATCATTTTTACCCTGAACCTTATAACCACCAAGCACATTTACCGATTGCGGCGTTAAACCCAAATGACCGCAAACAGGCACGCCCGATTGAACCAAATGGCTTATTAATTCCAAATTGCCATCTGCGCCCTCAATTTTAATTGCGTGTGCGCCCGATTGCATAATTTCACGCGCTGCATCAATATTTGTTGCTAAATCAGAGCGCGCCGCCAAAAATGGCACATCGGAAATTACAAAAATTTTTGATTTTGTATTTTCAAGGCCACGCATTACCCATTTTGTGTGCAATGCAATATCACTTACATTTGCAAAAACCGTTGATTTATGTCCTTGCATTGTCATGGCAACACTATCGCCAACTAAAATCACATCAACATCACTTGCCGCAGCGATAAGTGCAGAAGTGTAATCATAACAAGTGATTACAGAAAATTTTTGTGATTTTGCCTTTAGGTTTGCAAAATCCAAAATGCTTTGAATCTGGGTCATTATGGCCTCTATTCAAATTGCGGATTGTTAAACGCCCGCAATGCTTGTGGTGTCAGATAAATGGCAATTAATTAGAATTTTGCAAGTGCGAAAAGCGGTTTATTTTCTGAATCAGTATTCAATTTGCATTATATTTCAAGAATTGTTGTTCCCGTTGTTTTTCGGCCTTCTAATGCAATGTGCGCTTGTGCGGCATCTTTTAGTGCAAATTTTTGATTAATTTCTATTTTTATTATGCCTTTTGAAATTAGGTCAAATAATTCATTGGCGCTTTCATTGATAATTTGCCCATTTGACATATAGGCAAAAAGTGAAGGGCGCGTCATGAATAATGATCCCTTTTGGTTTAAGATACTAATATCAAATGGTTTTATTGGCCCAGATGATTGACCAAAACTTACAAATAAACCCAATGGCTTTATGATATCCAAAGAAGCGGGGAATGTGTCATTGCCAACACTATCATAGACAACATGATATTTTTTACCCGAATTAAGTTCTAATGCGCGCGCTACAAAATCTTCGGATTTATAATCAATAACATCGGCAAAGCCATGGGCTTTGGCAAGTTCGCATTTTTCTTTGCCACCTGCGGTTCCAATAATATGTGCGCCAAGATGATTTGCCCATTGCCCTAAAATAAGGCCAACGCCACCCGCCGCCGCATGATAGAAAATTGAATGTTCATTTGAAACTTTGAATGTGCGGCGTAATAAATATTGCGCGGTTAGACCCTTCAATAAACATGCCGCCGCAATTTCATTTGAAATTGTTTTGGGTAATTTAATCAACATATCGGTTTTCATCGCCCGATAGTTACAATAAGCACCAAGCCCGCCAGTATAACAAACCCGATCACCAACTTTGAAATTAGCAACATTTTGCCCGACTTTTTCAATTATTCCTGCGGCTTCTGCGCCAATTATTGCAGGGAATGGCGGGGTTTTATAAAGACCCGTGCGAAAATAAGTATCAATGAAATTCACGCCAATATGTGTATGGCGTATCAAAACCTCATCAGCTTTGATTGATGGTATTTCAATTTCTTTATATTCAAGAACTTCTGGGCCGCCATGGGCATTAATTACAATTGCATTATTGGTCATGATTTTGCCAAAATATATTTGTTTTAATGTGAATTCAACATTTTATATTTCAAAAAATATGTATATGTTATAAATATTATATTGATTTTGGAATGAAAACTTTTGTTCAGGCTTGTGGATATGAAATTAAAATATCTTGTGATTTATACGCTATTTGCGGGGCTTTTTATTATTGCAAAGCCGCAAAACGCATTTGCGCAAACCTATATATGTGGCGCGGGTCCTGGGCCTGGTGAAATTATGGTTGGCATGACGCAGGGTGGAAACGGAATAGCCTCTGAACCAATTTGCGCCCAAGATAATTCACAAAATTCGAATTCAAATTCGAATTCATATTCATATTCTGTGCCAAAATCTCATGGCGCTTCTATTAATAATTATATTTCATGCGCTTCGCATCCGTCATCAATAGAGCCGTGGTGCGGTATTAACTTTCGCACCAAAGAAGAAGCCGAAAAAAGCGTATTAGATGCCTGTAACAAAGATATGGGGAAGGGCTGTAATAGTTTTGGAAGTGCTGCAAACACTTTTGTAATTATCGGCCGTAATAAAGAATATCAAATTTGCTTGGGCTCTGGTCAAAATCGGGAAATTGCCTTAAAAAGTTTTCAAGATTATTGCAAAGCGCAAAATGGCTATAAAATAATAAATGAATATAGCGCAATGCCATGGCACGAAGCGAAATTTGGTGATGTCGCACCTGTTTATCATACGCCTTCTGGCTATTATCACTTATCATATGGCGCGGTTGCGAATGTAAAAAACCATGAAAATGATGGAAAATTCAAAAACGAATTTTTCATAAGCACAGGTTTAAAAACCAAAATTGATGCCCAAGAAAATGCAATAAAATACTGCAAAGACGAAACCAAAAAAGATTGTGAAATATCTTTCAATGCCGTTCCAAATGGAAATATCAATTTTCAAATTAATAGCGATCAAAAAGTAATTATTGCATGGGGCAATGATTATGATGATGCCAAATTAAACGGGCAAAATGATTGCAAAAATTTTGGTAAAGCCTGCGTTTCGCGTGCAAGCTATTCCATCAATGAGGAAGTTCACAATTCAAGCATAAAAATTAAATATTAAGCTTAAGAATTCCGATGAATTGCAAAGCCCGCAAATGCCTGTTGAACTGGCATAATTTCGATTGTGTTGACATTTATATGGCTTGGAAGGCGCAAAACACCTTCGATTGTTAATGCAACATCATCGGCGCTAAGGGCGTGAACGCCCTCATAGACTTTGGCGGCTTTTTCTTTATCGCCTTCAAAGCGAACTTCGGAAAATTCGGTTTCGCACATGCCGGGTTCAATTGATATAACGCGAATATTTTTACCCAATAAATCAGCGCGCAAATTCAAAGAAAATTGATGAACAAAGGCCTTGGTTGCGCCATAAACATTGCCACCAAAATATGGATATGTACCCGCAACCGAACCAACATTGATAATATCGCCGCGATTGCGTTCTGCCATGCCGCGCAAAATAATATTGGTAATATGAACCAAGCCTTTGATATTGGTATCAATCATTGTGTTCCAATCACTAAGGCTTGCCTCATGTGCACCTTTAAGGCCTAATGCAAGGCCGGCATTATTGAACAAAATATCAATTGCCTGAAATTCAGCGGGAAGGGATGAAAGGCCATCCTCAATTGATTTTGGATTTGTAACATCCATTTCAACACAAAGAAGATTTTGGCTATTCATTTCGTTTGAAAAAGCATCAAGGCGATCTTTGCGGCGACCTGTTGCAATAACTTTCCCACCCGCATTTAAAATACGCCGTGCCAAAGCCTGCCCAAAGCCAGAAGTTGCCCCAGAAATGAAAGCAATCTTACCATTTGCCCATTTATCAATACTCATTTTCGCCCCGCAAAGAATGGTGAACATTTTCAATCACTCAATAGTTGGTTCGGTGGAAATGGCAAATAATTTTTGTGCGTAATTTTGAATATCTTGTGGCCAATTTTGCATTAATTTGCGCACTTTTTCAAAATCATCGGCAAAAATTGCGCGTAAAACCTCTTCATAATTTTCAAAATCACCTGCGATATTTTGTAAAAAACGGTAGGTTGAATTTTGTGCATTTTTGCGTGCCTCATTGCTTACACTCTCCTTTGCCGCAAGTTCGACAAGGCGGCGTAATGTTGCCGATGCCCCGCCGCGTTGCGTAGAAAGCCATTCCCAATGACGTGGTAAAAGCGTTACTTCGCGCGCAATCACACCAAGTTTAGGGCGGCCTGATTTTGGGGCATCTTTTATTTGGGTTTCTTGTGCATCATTTGTTTGGGGTGGCTTATTTTTCAGTAATTTTGCAATTACCTGCTCATTCGTGCCTGATAAATCAAAATCAACCATTGCGCCGGTTTCGTCGATAAAACACATGATTTGCGCAAATTTATCTTTTGCGACTTCTTCTTTCATTGCCAATACGACTTCGATTAAGGGGCCGGATTTTAATAATTTATGCCCAATAAATGCGCTTGCTTGTTGTGTGATACTTGTATTCATAATTTTTACCTATATATTACCCATATAAAATACGGATAAAATTAGAAATGTAAAGGTGTAAAATGTCAAAACAACAGAATAAAGATTTAAAAACAAAATTTTTAGAGCGAAAACAAGAAATGGGAATTTTCCAAATTTCCTTCGAAGGCGGTGAAAATATATGGGTAGGGGCAGCGCCCGATATTTCAACTATACAAAATCGTATAGTTTTCACGCTAAAACATGGTAATGCAATCGATAATGATTTATCCTATATGTACAAACATCATGGCGAAGCTAAAATGCGCTTTGAAATTTTGGAAAAAATAGAATTTGAACCCGATGCCTATTTAAGGCGCGGAATTCTAAAAACCAAAATTGCGCATTGGGCCGAAACAAGAAATGCAAAAATTATGAGGATATAATGAATATTGTAAAACGCGGCGCAGATGAAAGAGGTAAGGCAGATCATGGCTGGTTAAAAACCGCACATTCTTTTTCGTTTGCAAATTATTATGATGAAAATTTCATGGGCTTTGGCCCTTTGCGGGTAATTAATGACGATTATATCGCTGGTGGTGCAGGTTTTCCAACCCATCCACACGATAATATGGAAATTGTAACCTATGTACTTGATGGCGCATTGGAGCATAAAGATAGTTTGGGCAACGGAAGCGTTATTCAAGCTGGCGATGTGCAAAGGATGACGGCGGGAACTGGAATTCGCCATTCAGAATTCAACCCATCAAAAACGCAGACTTGCCATTTGCTTCAAATTTGGATTTTGCCTGATAAAAATGGCTATCAACCATCTTATGAGCAAAAACAATTCACGCGCGAAGATAAATTGGGCAAATTGCGCCTTATTGCATCAAATGATGGGCGCGATGGTTCGGTTACAATCAACCAAAAAGCCAATGTCTATGCATCAATTTTTAATGATGGCGACACGCACAAAATGAAAGTTATTCAAGGCCATGGCATTTGGATACAAATGGCAAAAGGCGGCATTGTGGTCAATGATATTGAATTGGTTGAAGGTGATGGCCTTGCTATTTGGGATGAAGGCGAATTCACTATAAAAGGTAAAGGCGAAAGCGAATTTATCTTGTTTGATTTAGGATAGGAAAAAGGCTTGGGTTTTGCCCAAGCCTTTTTTTATGCCCGAAGAATTTTCACATTGGGAACTTGGGCAAAAATATTTTGCGCAACTTTTTGCGGTTCAATATTAAAACCCTTGCCAAGATAATAGCTTATGACACCGAATAAATCATTTGTTGGCTTTAAATCGCGCCCTTCATAAAGGGAAGATTGTGAAAGCCCTGGCCAATCAGCAATAACTTTACCGCCATCAATTGCACCGCCCAAAACCATTGCGCATGACGCAGTTCCATGATCCGTACCACCTGTTCCATTGGCGTGTGCGGTGCGGCCAAATTCGGTTGCAACAATGATTATTGTTTTATTCCATGCATCGCCTAATTCGCTTTTCATTGCGCCAATTGCGGTATCAATATCTTTTAGATTGCCATTAAGGCGGTTATTTTGACCTGAATGTGTATCCCAACCTTGGGATTCAAGCATGGCAATTCTTGGGCCATTTGGCTTTGCCAAAAAGCTGCCAACCATTTTACCGACTGCTGCCGCGCCCTGACCACTAATTGATTGCCCCATATTTCTTGTGGCTTCGGCCTTTAGCCATAAATCATATAATTTGGGGTCATTTTCATAAAGATTTGAAATTCGCATCATCAAATCTTCGTTTGCATCCGGAATATTTGATGGCGCATAGGAAGTAACCGAATTTTTGCCGCGCATTGCAAGTGGTAAAGTTTGCATGAATGCAATCGGCTCGCTTGGTTGTTTTGGCGCAATTGCCAAAAAGCGATTTAGCCAACCATTATCCAATTCATAGGCGCGCGTAAAACCGCCTTCAAGAATGTTCTGACCATCAAAATGCGAACGCTCCCGATAGGGGGAGGCGACGGCATGAACAAAATTTGCCTGTTTTTGCAAATATAATTGATAAATATTCTGTAAAGCAGGGTGAAGCGTGAATGTGCCATCCAATTTATTACCATTTTCAATCGCCAATTCTTTGCGAATGTTGCGATAATTGGGGTCGGCATAAGGGATAACAATATTAAGGCCATCGGCTGCACCACGTTGAATTATAAAGATAAAGCGTGTGTCATTGGCATCTGATGCAAAACTTAAAGACGGTGCAAGGAATGATAGACCCAAAGTGCCCGCGCCAATTTGTAAAAATTTACGTCTTTGCATTTCTATCTCCTAAGAAATTCTGGGCTAATTAATAAAAGGGAAGTGCCTGATTGTATGGATTCAGCGCGCGAAATTGCAATTTTTGTATGCTCGCTAAGATGTGTGCCAAGTAATTTGGGCGCTAATAAATTTGGGTTTAATGGCGCATCAAAATATTTTGCAATTAAGTTTGCGGTTTCGGCGCGTCTTAATAAGGCGTCGGGGGCGGCCCACGCATCTTCAATATCGTCAAAACCTTTTGGTGATTTTGGCTGCCACATGGCTTGTCCAAGGTTTTCCAAAACTGTGGGCGTGTCTATTCTTGAAGTGTCTTCAATACCCATTGCCCGCAATGATGATACAAGCCATTCCCATGGGGTTTTGAATTTAACATTATTATTCGCCCAACATTCAGGGGAATTTATCAAGGTTAAATAAATTGATTTTAAATCACCATTTGATGAAATAAAGCTTTGTTTTAATTTATCAATTAATGATTGCGGCGGGTTATCACCAGCAAAATGGCGCGCAAGTTTTGTGGCGATATTTTTTGCGGTAGATGGGTGGCCTGCAACAAATTCAAGAATTGCGGCGCCTTGGTCTGCGCCTGATTGATTGAATTTTTTGCCCATAATTGTTCTTGAACCGGGTTCATGCATTAAAGGTTCAAAAACAAAACTTCCGATGTCGCCATTATTTGAAAAACGGCGGCCCTTTCCATTGGCGATTGTAAAGCCAGTTAAAGCGCGTGCAAATTCAGTTACATCAGCTTGAGTATAGCCACCATTAACACCCAAAGTGTGAAGTTCAAAAATTTCGCGTGCAAGGTTTTCATTAAGCCCAATTTCTTTATCAGGGTTATTTTGCGCGCGCCTTTGCCCCGCCATAGAATTTGGCCCAATTGATTGAATTTGATCAAGATAGGCAAGCATAGCAGGGTGGGTAACTACGC
>JAPUEP010000126.1 GCA_027492515.1 Hyphomonadaceae bacterium | reverse complement strand
AAATCCGTTTTTCAAAATTAGGAGAGGGCTTAAGCAATACTACAGAAATGATAATCAATTCATTTTAAAATGGATTGATCTTGCAAGAGTTTGGTATTTTAATTCTATAATGGATCAAAGTGAAAGCATAGCCCAAATTGCTGCCTCCATGAATTTAAGTTCAGACTGTGTCGGTAATAACATTATGTTGGCTTTCTTATCACCAAAGATAATTAAGCATATGAGAGATCATTTAAGCGATTCAACCTTTTCAAAGGCAAAGATAATTCAAATCGTATCTAATAATCAGATATGGTCAAAGCAGGAAGACGAGTATTTAAAAATCTGTCAAAAAAACCAAAACCCGATTAAATTTTTGCCCCAAATTTGCGCACAAACACGCCCAATTTGCCGCCAAATATTATGGCATACAAAATTGAGATTTGCTATTTAAACATAGTATCTTATTTTAAGAATTCACCTTGAGCTTAGATGAAAAGTTCACAATTCAATTAATTAATTCCCTGAAACGTTCTTTAGGGAATTTCTATTTTACGGCTTTGTTTTTGCTGGCAAAAAAATCATTAATGTAATTGAAATTCGCTAATAAAAAAATATCAGGGAAAGCGATTACTTTTTTATATTGGTCAGTTAATTCAGATATGCAAATTAGTATTATTGCGCCAATATAAATTAGCAAATAACACGACACTTCAAAAAACTTTAGAGGCAGAATCACAGTAGGAGGAAATCACCTATTGATAAAATTAACTAAATAGGGAAAAATATTAAGCTTTTTGGATACAGAAAGCTTACAAAAAATTGGAAGTGGTGTAAGACACGAGAATCGTACAACCATCATATTCGTTGTAGTGAAATTTCGAAAAAACACTTTAAAAATAGACAAATAGGGAAAAATATGAAACCGCTGCGGAGTCGAAAAGTCTCTGGAAAAGTGGAAGTGGTGGAGGATTTGAGACTCGTACAACCATCATATTCGTTGTAGTGAAATTGTGAAAAAACACTTTAAAAATAGATAAATAGGGAAAAAATATGAAACCGCTATAGAGACGAAAAGTCTACGGAAAAACGGAAGTGGTGGGTCTTGTTGGACTCGAACCAACGACCAGACCGTTATGAGCGGCCGGCTCTAACCAACTGAGCTAAAGACCCATTCTGAAGGCATACCTAATGTTCTTTTTTTGTGGCTGCAAGTGGAAATGTAAGGTATTTCTGTAATCAATTTAATGATGCGTCGCAATTTTGCCTTATTTGGGTCATGTTGCGTTGCTTTTCAAACACTATAAGATGGATACAAATTTTAAATGGGAGTTTGAAATGAAAAACAAATTTGAAACCGCTGCTCTTTTGGCTTTTGGTGCAGCGATTGCATTTTCTATGCCGGCTATGGCGCAAACCTGCTGCAATAATCCAAGCCCAAGCACATTGAATATCAATACAAGCGCAGAAATCAAGCAAGCGCCAGATATTGCACTTGTAAGCGCAGGCGTTGTTACACAGGCAAAAACTGCAAAAGTGGCGATGGCTGATAATGCAACGAAAATGAGCGCGGCATTTGCGGCATTAAAAGCTGCGGGAATTGCCGATAAAGATATGCAAACATCAGGTGTAAATTTAAACCCTGAATATGTTTATCAAGAAAATAAACCACCAATCATCAAAGGTTATCAGGTTTCTAACACATTAAGCATTAAAATCCGCGATATGAGTAAAGTAGGCCCAGTTTTGGACGCTTTGGTTCTTCAAGGCATAAATCAAATTTCTGGCCCAACATTCTCTGTTGAAGATCCAGATAAAGCACTTGATAAAGCGCGCCAAGAAGCGATTGATAAAGCAAATGCGCGCGCCAACCTTTATGCAAAAGGTTTTGGTATGCGCGTTAAACGCGTAATGTCTATCAGCGAATCTGGTGGTTATCAGCCGCAACCTGTTCCAATGTATGCAATGGCGCGCATGGAAAAAGCGGCGGTTGCTGATACTGCAATTGCACCGGGTGAAGTAAGCGTTAGCCTTCAGCTTAGCGTTCAGTTCGAATTGGAAAAATAAGTTTAATGTATTTTAATTTAGTGCCTATTGGTAAAATGGCCTTTAGGCACTAAGTTATTACCATGAAATTCGGAGCAAATTCAAATATGTTAAAATTATTATTGGCTGCTGGCCTTGGTGCTGGCGCTGTGACTGCCGCGCCAAAAGTTGTTGATTTTTTGGATAAAGATAAAGCGGCACAGGTTCAAACCAATAATAATGAAATCAACCGAATTGTACCGCAAAGTAAAAGCGCGGCAATCGTTTCATATGCACCAATTGTGAAAAGTGCTGCTGGTGCTGTTGTCAATGTTTATGCCCATGCGGTGGAAAAGGGACGTGTTGGAATTGACCCATTTTTTGGTGCCTTCAAGCTCCCTGATAAAGAGAGCCTTTCGCAAGGCTCTGGCGTGATTGTTCGTGAAGATGGTATTATTGTTACGAATAATCATGTTGTAAAAAATGCAACTGAATTCATGGTTATATTGAGTGATAAGCGTGAATTTAACGCCAAAGTTTTGCTTACTGACCCGCGTTCAGACCTTGCGGTTTTAAAGATTGAAACAAAGGGTGAGAAGCTTCCATTTTTAAAATATGCCGATACATCAAACGCATTGGTGGGTGATCAGGTACTTGCAATTGGTAATCCGTTTGGGGTTGGGCAAACTGTAACTTCTGGCATCATTTCAGCGCTTGCGCGAACGGACATTGGAACTACCGATTATTCATTCTTCATCCAAACAGATGCTGCAATTAATCCTGGTAATTCAGGTGGTGCCTTAGTTGATATGCAAGGGAATTTGGTTGGAATTAATACTGCCATTTTCTCGCAAACTGGGTCATCTGCCGGAATTGGTTTTGCAATTCCATCTGAAATGGTGAAGCGTGTTGTTGATAATGTCCTTGCCAATGGGCGCATTATTCGCACTTGGACGGGCATCAAAGGTCAAAATATCACATCCGAAATGGCGCAAACCCTTAATTTACCAAACCCAAGTGGTGTTTTGATTACTGATATCTATCCTAATTCTGGCGCTGCAAATGCGGGTTTAAAACGTGGTGATGTAATCATAAGCTTTAATGGAACATCTGTTGCGGATGAAGCGGGTCTAAGATATTTGGCGGCAACAAAAGCGCCAAATGATAAGGTGAATATAGAATATATTCGCGGTGGTTCAAAATCAAATATTGAACTTAAACTTTCCGAACTTCCGGGTGGAAAAGTCGAAGAGAAATTGTTAAACGGCAACCATTCTTTTGGCGGGGCCAAGGTTGCAATTCTTACGCCATCACTTGCGGATTCAAAAGGTATTGACCCGTTCTTAAAAGGGATTGTTATCACCGATGTTGCCAATGGCTCTAATGCGCAGCAATCAGGGCTTAAAGCTGGTGATTTAGTATTGGATATTGATGGCAAAGCGATTAATGATATCCAAAGCCTTGAAGGCATGTTGGGAAAAAGCAAACAAGCCATTCTTACCATCATGCGTGAAGGCCAAACAATTCGTGGGCCAATCATTTTGTGAGTGATTTATTCGGTGAAAATACCAAACCAGTTAAGGCGGGCAAAGATAATCGCCCGCTATCTGAAAAACTGCGCCCACAGCATTTAAGTGAAATAATCGGCCAAGATCAATTATTGGCAAAGGGTGCGCCAATTTATGAAATGGTGCAAAATCAAAGCCTTTCATCAATGATATTATGGGGGCCGCCCGGCGTTGGTAAAACCACAATTGCAAGATTGCTTGCAAAAGAGGCGGGTTATGAATTTTTGCCAATATCGGCGGTTTTTTCGGGGGTTGCCGATTTAAAAAAAGCATTTGAAACCGCCCAAACCTATCAAAAAATGGGCAAGCGCACATTATTATTTGTAGACGAAATTCATCGCTTTAACCGCGCACAGCAAGATGGCTTTTTGCCCTATGTCGAAAGTGGGCTTGTAACATTAATTGGTGCAACAACTGAAAACCCAAGTTTTGAACTTAATGGCGCGGTTTTATCGCGTGCACGGGTTTTTGTTTTAAATCGCCTTGAAGATGACGCACTAAACCAATTAATTACGCGTGGTGAGGGGGCATTTGATAGAAATGGCGCATTTGATGAAAACGCCCGCAAAGCCTTAATCGCCATTTGCGATGGTGATGGGCGCTATATTTTAAATCTTGTTGGCGAAATTTTGGGCTTAAAATCGGGCGCAATTAATGCCGATGATGTCGCCAAATTCGCGCAGCGCAAGCCCCAAGCCTATGATAAAAATCGGGATGAGCATTATAATCTAATATCGGCGCTTCATAAATCGGTTCGGGCATCTGACCCTGATGCGGCGCTTTATTGGCTTGCAAGGATGCTAAATGGCGGTGAAAACCCGCTTTTTATCGCGCGAAGATTAATAAGAATGGCGTCCGAAGATATTGGCCTTGCCGAACCTGGGGCATTGGCGGTTACAATTGCCGCGCGCGATGCCTATGAAATGCTTGGCAGCCCTGAAGGTGAATTGGCATTGGCACAGGCAACACTTCATCTTGCCTGTTGCCCTAAATCAAATGCGGGATATACGGCATTTAAAGCTGCAATGGCGCTTGCCAAATCCACCCAAGGTGAAATGCCGCCAAAACATTTTCTTAATGCACCAACCAAAATGATGGGTGATTTAGGCTATGGCAAAAATTACCAATATGACCATGATATTGATGGCGGTGTGTCAGGCCTATCAGGTTTCCCTGAAAGAATGGGGCAACCTATCCTTTTCGAACCCAAAGAAATTGGCGCAGAGGCAAGGATAGTTCCAAAACTTGAAGAATGGCGAAAATTGCGAAAAAAAAGCAATAAAAATGATACTTAATTTTTAAAACAAGCATATAAATGTTCAAAATATACCAAGTCAAACACGTTCGTTTCAATAATTTATGGGTTGATATTCCTTTGGTGTTGATTGTAAAACACGGCATCAAAAAAATATATTCTAATGACGAAATTTATGAAATAAATGAAGGCGAAATGGTGGTTTTGCCTAATAATTTTGATTTTCATAGCGAAAATATTCCCAATCAAAATGGAATTTATGAGGCATGTTGTTTAAATGTTGAGGCAGAACATTTTTTAAATGCAAACGCCCATTTCAATATTTTTAACCAAAATAAACCTGTCCCAATAAAAGTTAGAAATGGGATAGAAGAAATTAGTAGCGCATTCTTTTATTTTTCAAATATAGAAAACGTCCCGCAAGAGATTTTGCAATTACGTAAACAGGAATTAGTTTTTTGGCTTGCAAAAAATAATTATTTTTTGCCAATTAATAAAGATTATAGTTTGAAATCAGCCCTTACAAAAATTATATTGAATGATATTTCTTACGAATGGAATTTGGAATTAGTGGCTAAAAAAATGGGAATTGGCGTTTCAAATCTGCGCCGTAAATTAGCTGATGAAGGAACGGGGTTTCAAAAAATATTTAATGAAATACGCATGTTACGTGCATTGGAATTAATACAAACCACAAATAAATCAGTAACAAATATTTCTTATTGTGTTGGTTATTCATCGGTTTCACGCTTTAGTCAGGGTTTTAAAAAGCGATTTGGAATTTTACCAAAGACATTGTCATTGCACGAAAAAAATATCATTAAGGGATAGTTTTTTATCAAATTAGGCAAGAAATTTATGATTTTATGACCTAAAAGATTCTTCAAAACAATGAGGGTAAAATGTTAAAAAAATTAATTGGTTTAAGTATAGTCGCATCACTATTTTCATTTGCAAATTTTGCTGAAGCTAAAATGGCGTTAAAATCGCAAACAATTGCTGACAATAAAACACTTAAGAATGATCAAGTGTTTTCGGGTTTTGGCTGCACTGGTAAAAATATTTCGCCGCAATTAAGTTGGTCTGGTGCGCCCGCTGGTACTAAAAGCTATGCTATTATGGCCTATGATCCTGATGCGCCAACTGGCTCTGGCTGGTGGCATTGGGTGGCCTTTAATATACCCGCTAATACAAATTCAGTTGCAGAGAATTTTGGCGCTTCTGAACATGAGGGCATAATTCAAAGCCGAACTGATTTTGGTACTTATGGCTTTGGCGGCGCATGCCCACCTGTTGGCGATAAAGCACATCATTATAAATTCACTGTCTATGCGTTGAAAACTGATAAACTTCCACTTGATAAAGACGCAAGTGCGGCAATGGTTGGTTTTATGGTTCGCGCAAATGCAATTGATAGCGCAACAATAACCGCAAAATATGGGCGCTAATATAAGATGATTGGTATTTTATAATTGCGCCAATGGGCTAAAATATATATTTATATTCAATGCGCCCAAATTATCTTAACCCGCTTTTTCAGCCCATCACCAAATTAAATGGTGTTGGGCCGAAGGTTGCGCCTTTGCTTGCTAAGGCGATTGATGGGGAAATTGTGCGTGATGCGGCATTTCATTTGCCTTCAAACCTTATTGATAGGCGCTTTAATTCCAAAATTGCCGACGCGCCAATTGGAATAAGTGCGAATTTTGAAGTTGAAATTCTTTCGCATGAAAATGCCCATAAACACCGCCCATATCGGGTGATTGTTTCGGATGATACGGGTTTTATGACCCTTGTATTTTTCAACCCTAACCCAAAATTTTTAAAAGCGCGATTGCCGATTGGTGAAAAACGCGTGGTATCGGGCGAAGTTTTGGAAAAATTCAATGAAAAGCAAATGGTGCATCCATCGCGCATTTTGAATTTGGGCGATGAGGCGCTTAATGTGGCGTTTGAAACCATATATCCCAATACTGGCGGCCTATCGCAAAAAACACTTGGTAAAATCTGCCATGAAGCGGCGGATTTGGTGAATATACCAATCGAATGGATTGATGAAAACCTATTAAAACGCGAAAAATGGGGCAGTTTTAATGAGGCCATTGCCGCAATTCATAATCCGCAAAACCATGATGAAATAAAGCCCGATTTTTGGGCGCGCCGCCGCCTTGCTTATGATGAGGCTTTGGCACGGCAGATTTTGATAAATCTTAATTCAGTGCGGCGCAGTAAAGTGCGGGCATTTCCATTAACCGACCAAACGGGCTTAACCCAAAAATTCCTGTCGCAATTACCATATTCGCCAACCAATGCCCAAAGACGCGCCTTTGAAGCTATTGAAAAAGATATGGCGCAAGAAATTCCAATGATGCGCCTTTTGCAAGGGGATGTGGGGGCTGGCAAAACCCTTGTTGCGGCATATTCAATGGTGCGCGCGGCAGACAACCAAATGCAATCATGCCTTATGGCGCCCACCGAAATTTTGGCGCGTCAACATTATGCCAATTTGCAACCGCTTTTGGCAAATATTGGGATTGAATGTAAAATCCTAACGGGACGTGATAAGGGGTTGAAACGCAAAGAAATTTTGCAATCACTTGAAACTGGTGAAACCAAGATTTTAATCGGTACACACGCTTTATTCCAAGAAGGCGTTGAATTTCATAATCTTGGCCTTGTGATAATAGATGAACAGCATAGGTTTGGTGTAAATGCGCGCCGCGCCCTAATGCAAAAGGGAATTATGCCCCATGTTTTAACCATGAGCGCTACGCCAATCCCGCGCACACTTGCAATGGCGCTTTATGGCGATGTGGATATTTCAATTTTAGACGAAAAACCCGCCAATCGTGTGCCAATTGATACGCTTTTATTTGATTTAGAGCGTTTAGATGAAATCGAAGGGGCTGTGGCGCGTGCACTTAAAAATGATGACCGCGTCTATTGGGTGTGCCCGTTAGTTGAAGAAAGCGAAAAATTAGAAATTTCAAACGCCACAGAACGCTTCAACCAATTAAAAAAACGCTTTGGCAATTTGGTTGAAATTGTTCATGGGCAAATGAAACCCACCGAAAAAGAGGCCGCAATGGCGCGCTTTAAAGATGGTAATGCCAAAATCTTGGTCGCAACAACGGTTATTGAGGTTGGGGTTGATGTGAAAGAAGCAACAATAATAATTATCGAACATGCCGAACGCTTTGGTCTTGCGCAGCTTCATCAATTACGCGGGCGGGTTGGGCGTGGTGATAAAAAATCATTTTGCTTTTTACTTTATCAAAGCCCTCTTACTGAAAATGGCAAAATTCGCATGAAAAAATTGCGCGAAACCGATGATGGTTTTGCGATTGCCGAAACTGATTTTGAATTAAGGGGGGCGGGTGATATTTTGGGTCTTAAGCAAACCGGATTGCCTGATTTCAAATTCATTGATTTATTCACCCATAAGGATTTAATGGAAATCGCGCGCCAAGATGCACGGCTTTTATTATCCCAAGATCCACACCTTGAAAGTGCGCGCGGCAAGGCAATTGGTGATTTGCTTGAATTATTTGAATTAAATTCGCAAATTATTGCAGATTAGGCATATAAAGTTTTATCGCAATATCGGCAATTTCAACCGCCAAAATTGTAATAATCAAATATATTCCCGACATTTTATTGGAACGGAATAATTTTGTATAATCCTTATCGCCATTTTTAAGCGCTATAATTTGCTTGTTCAAACCTTGTTGGAAAATTGAAAAGAATGGCGCGCCAAACATAAGGGCAAGCCAATCTTTACTTTGGTAAAAAATTGCCGCCGCAAATAAAAAGCACGCCGTCCAATAAAATCTTTCGCACCAATAAATTGCTTTATCACCCAATCGCCGCGCGGTAGATTTTACGCCAATCAATGCATCATCTTGAATGTCCGACATTGCATAGATTGTGTCATAACCAAGTGTCCAAAAAATTGCGCCAACCCAAAATAAAAATACGGCGGGCGATAATGGGGCGACTGCGGCAAAACCAACCAAAATGCCCCAATTAAAAGTCATGCCAAGCCATGCCTGTGGCCACCATGTAATGCGCTTCATGAATGGATAGGCCACAACCATTGGCACGCTTAAAAGCGCCACAATTTGCGCAGGAAGCGGCAATGAAACTAAAACCACAAGTCCGATTAATAATTGAATTCCAAGCCAAATATAGGCTTGTTTTGTTGTGACTTGACCGCTTGGAAGTGGGCGGTTTTTGGTGCGTTCGACTTGGGCGTCAAAATCCTTATCGGCAATGTCATTAATGGTGCAGCCTGCGCCGCGCATTGCGATTGCGCCAATTGCCCAAAGTGGAATTAATTGCAAATCAAGCCATGAAAACCCAATTCCAATTCGCCCTAATAATTGCCCCATTACACATGGCAGGCCCAAAAGCCAAAAGCCAATTGGCCTATCAAATCGTGATAATTGCAAAAATGGGCGCAAACTTTGCGGTGCATAATCAACAATAGAGGTCTTAATCGCGTCAGGGGTTTTCATAAAAATATGATAGCTTTTTCATATTAAATATTAAAGCTGTTTATCACCTCAAAAAATATGTTTAGCGATTGCATATTTTTGTGTTGTCGTTAAATTGGTAAAAAATTTCCATATTTTGAACATAATTATTTATCAATTAAAACTTCAAAACAAAATTATTTATTATCTAAGGTGAGAAATGAAAATTTTAAAATATTCCCCAATTCCATTATTATTAATCGCTGGCAATGCATTTGCAGGGCAGTGTGAAGAAAATTTCGTTAAATCAGGCAATGCATTTACTGGAAATGATTTTAAAACAAGCGTTTCACTTTCAGATATTTCCACACTTGACGCGTATTCCCAATTAAAAGCCGTTTCTATCAAAGATAATATGAATATCATTGTTGATGAACCAAAAGAAGGTTCATTAATGGTTGAAGACCCATCAGGCGGTGTAAAGCGTGCCATCCCAATTACTTATGACATAAGTAATGAAGGTTCAGTTGTTCGAATTGGTATGACAATTAAAACTGCCGCTGGCGTGCTTTCAAAAGCAGATGATATGAAGGGCTTTATGTGTTCAACGCTTGCCAATGTTAAAACTGGTAAAGCGGGCAAAATGGCGGCAAAAAGTGCGGGTTCTGTCGGCGCGGTTAATTCTGCGATGAAGGTTGATGCTGAAATGTTTTCGCGCACAGTTTCACAAGAAGCCCAAGAAAATGAATCTATAATCGAACAAAGGTATAAAAATAAGGTTTTAACATTAACCGGACGCATGGATTATGTGATTAAGGATGGCGATCAATATCGCGTGGCATTCATCACGCCTGATGCATCAAAAGAAACCTTTAAACTATCCAATGCGCCATATACTTATGTTGGAATTTCTTGCTATGCCGCCAAAGGCCAAAACGCCAAGGCATTATCATTACGCAAAAAAGATAGAATTGTAATGACAGGCACATTCTTCAAATATGACCAATTCCGCGACCATTTCTGGCTACAAAATTGTAAATTTGAAAACTAGAAAAATAAAGTGATGATTTTTTAAAAACCACGCTTTTTAAAAAATCATCTCATATCAAAACTACCCCTAAAAGGTTTCACGCGAAGCGTGATATTTTAGGGGTAAGGGTCATGCCCTTCTATCCAATGCAATTGCCGATGTATCGCGCTTTGGCCCCTCTATGCCGCGTAATGATGGGGCATAGGCTTGTGGGGTTGGGCGCGCGTTTGCGGCTTCGGTTGCGATGGCTTTTACAAGGCCTTCGGAAAGGGTTTTTCCACGTTCGATTGCATCTTCGTGCGCCGCCAAGATTTCGCGAAATCTTTTGGTTTCTTTTTTTAGTGTTTCTTTTAAATGGACATCAAGGCCATTAAGAATGTCGGGATTACTGGCAATGCGGTTGCATTCAATCGTATAAGTTGCCGCAAGCCTTGAGGCTTCGTCATTCATTTTTGTATATTCTTCGATGTCATTTGGCGAAAACATATTGACCTGCGCATCCGCAATTTCGGCAAGGCGCTTGGTAAGCAATATCATTTGTTCAACTAAATCAGTGGCATTATTTGCAAGGATTGCCATTATTGCCCCCCATTTGCGAATGCATTTTTCGCCATTTCTTGAATTTTTAACATTTCGCGTTTTACCGCGTCACTTATGCCAATGCCGCCTGCTTGTGTGAAGCCTTTGGCATATTCGTCATATAGGAATGGTTTAAAAGCGCGCTCACCTGCGCCGCCGCCAAACATTGAATCTGAACTATCGTTATCAGTGTCGGAATAGGCCAATAATTGGGATAGTGTCATTTGTTCAAATTCTTTGGCAACTTTATCAAGTTCGGTGCTTGTTTTATTGCCAATTGAACCAAGAGTTTGCGCAATAATATTATTGCTTATGCCTGTGTTATTCATCACATCACCTCTATATCAGCTTGAAGTGCGCCAGCGGCTTTCAATGCTTGCAGAATTTGTATCAAGTCGCGCGGATTAACGCCAAGATTATTAAGGCCTGTTACCAAATCTTTTAATGGAACGCCGCCTTTAACCATCAATAAATTGCCTTGTTCTTCATCAACTTTCACCGATGATTTTGAACCCTCAACCGTTTTACCTTGTGAGAACGGGGCAGGTTGGGAAACGAATGGGTCTTCTTGAACCGAAATTGTTAAATTACCTTGGGCAACTGCAACGGTTGAAACCCGAACATTATCACCCATAACAACAATGCCGGTTGATTCATCAACAATAACTTTGGCAACTTGATCAGGAACAACAGTAAGGCGTTCAACGCGTGAAATAAGGCCAACCATATCGCCAGGATAGCCAATTGGCTTTGTCAAAACCACATTAGATGGATTATCAACATTTGCCGCGCGAACACCAAGGTTTTCATTGATAGCCTGTGCAATACGTTTTGCGGTTGTAAAATCAGGGTTACGAAGCGCAAGGCGAAGCTCGGTCATATTGGCAAGGTCAAAGCGAATTTCACGCTCAATCATTGCACCATTTGCAATGCGCCCATTGGTTGTAACGCCTTTTGAAATTGTAGAGCCTGATTTGCCTGTTGCTTCAAAACCGCCCACCGTAAGCTGCCCTTGGGCAACCGCATAAACTTGACCATCTGCGCCATTTAATGGGGTTACAATTAATGTTCCACCTGCAAGGCTTTTGGCATCGCCCATTGCCGAAACAGTAACATCTAGTTTTGTTCCTTGGGTTGCGAATGGGGGAAGGGTGGCAGTAACCATAACGGCGGCAACGTTTTTAGTTTGAACTTGGCTGTCGCGTGTATTAACGCCCATGCGCTCTAACATTGCATCCAAGGTTTGGCGTGTGAATGGCGAATTACGCAAACCATCACCTGTGCCTTGAAGGCCCACAACAATGCCATAACCAACCAATTGGTTTTCGCGTACGCCCTCAACCGATACCAAATCTTTGATACGCGATTGTGCATTGGCATTGAAAGGCACAAGGCCAATAAATACCACTAAAACCAATAGAGATTGGAATGCAATTTTTGCCGCTTTTTTCATATAATTTCTCATCATATTTTATAATGCGAAATTCATGCCAAGTTTTTGACGATTAAATCATTGAAAAATAAGAACAAAATAAGTTAAGTGATTTGCCCTAAATGCCTAATTAGGCAATATTTACCGCGCCGTAAAATGTATAAATGTTAAAGCACTATTAACCATGTTAGTGCAATATTATTAAAGGGAAATATAAATGAAAGTAGAAGGTCCATCATCATCAACCCAAGCTGCGCATCGCCGCGCAGAGCGTGTTGTTGCGCCTGGCTTTTCAATTCCCACCCAAGAAATCGCACAGCAACAATTTGCGCGCCCTGTGGCATCAACACAGGCGATGGTGAATGTTGGTTCTTTGCTTGCACTTCAGGCGATGCCAGAAACTAAAGAAGAGAAGAAAAAGCGCCTTACAAAACGTGCAAATGATTTACTGGATAATCTTGAAGAAATTAAAATCGCAAGCCTAACTGGAAGCCTTAATCCATCGCATCTTGCAAATCTAAAAGCGAATTTGAACGGCGGCCTTGATGATATTGATGACCCAGAATTGCAAAATGTCCTTCAAGCTATTGAGCAACGCGCCGCAGTTGAGCTTGCAAAGCTTGAACGTGCTTTTTAATTTTTAGAATATTTTTCGTAAAATCTATCAATATTGCCTATTAAAGCGCGATTTTTATGCGTGTTCATGGTCAATTCATAGTAAATATTGCATTTAGCATGAATTACAGCATAAGCGGTTTGAAGATATGCATGTCACTCGTTATAGAGGGCACAAAATTTGCAATTAGAATTGTGATTCTAAAACTATGGATGCTGTTCGCACCTTTTTGAGACACTTTCTTTTTTGAGATATTTGGGGGTAAAATGAATTCGCCAGCCACTGAACTAAACTTCTCACCTAGTATTGCCGCTATTCAAAAAATGGATGAGGAGTTGGGGAATTATATCCCAACCGAAGACGAACCATTTATGAATGAGCGTCAGTTACAATTCTTCCGCGTTAAATTGGAAAAATGGAAAGCTGATATTATCGCCGATAGCTATAATACAATTTCACATCTTCAAACTGATTCAATCTCTTTACCTGATTCAATTGACCGTGCGTCTTCTGAAACTGAAAAGGGTCTTGAATTAAGAACACGTGATCGTCAGCGTAAATTGATTGCAAAAATTGATGAGGCTTTAAAACGTATTTCTGATGGTGAATATGGCTATTGCGAGGAAACCGGCGAACCAATTTCATTGGGCCGTCTTATCGCCCGCCCAATCGCCACCCTATCCCTAGAAGCCCAAGAACGCCACGAAAAATCGGAACGTGTGCATAGGGATGAGTAGAGAACTCAAAACCCCACCTTCGGCGCTTCGCGCCTCACTCAGGGTTTTGGATTCATTTCGGCAATAATTTGACAAGGCAAAGCCTCGCCAAATTATTGACATTATTAGAAAAGGCTCAAGCGTTGCTTGAGCCTTTTCTGTTGCATAATAATTATTGTTGACAACAAATTTATAAAAGCACTAAGTTAATGTATTATGTTTATAAATAAATTTAAGAACAAAACAGATATAGAAAAAGCCAAAACTTATTATTGGCTATATGGTATATTGTATACAATTATTTTTATTTTAGGCCAAAAACTTCAACTTATAATCAATTCTATCATGAGTGGAATTATTGTTGTTGAATTTGTTATTTTTTTATTGATTCAGTTATTTGTATCAAATTTCCGCTCTTGTGAAGTATTGGATATTGATGAAATTGAAAAAGACATCAAAAATATGGGCAAAGATATACTCAATATTATGATTTTACAGCTCGTTTTTAATATGAGTTTATTAGTTCCAGGCCTTAAGGAATTTAAAAAATACTGGCAGCCTGGTGTAGTCTTTATGCCAGGTCAATTGGTATTTATTTTTAATAATTGTATTAATTTTGGCGGGATGGGCGCAATTTCGCGCTTTATAAAACGAAAAAGTTTGCAACTTAGCACAAGTACTTAATGTTTTTTAAAACGGACTTATCGCACCCAAGAT